>NZ_JBSGDY010000129.1:8168-18585 GCF_053602615.1 Micromonospora sp. NPDC004336 | reverse complement strand
CGATGCCTCAAGCGATACGTCGTCCGCGAGGTCCACACCGCCCTCCTTGCCGACTTCGCCGCTCTCCACACCCCTTGACAACCATAGGAGCATCGCCGACCGCCGCCGAGTGCCGTGCGCTCTCGCCGCCTGACGCGCCGGCCCTCGCGCCGCCTGACGCGCCGGCCATCGCGCCGCCTGACGCGCCGGCCATCGCGCCGCCTGACGCGCCGGCCATCGCCGGGTGGCGTCGGCCACCCGTCGCGGGGCTGCCGGAGCGACGCGCGAGCGACCACAATCACCCGGTGCAGCGTCGGGGGTGGAGATGGGGCCTGCTCGTCGTCGTGGCGGCCGTCGCGGCGGGCGGCACGGCGTGGGTCTGGCTGCGGTACGACTTCGAGAAGGTCAACTGGACGTGGGGCGTGGTCGCCGGGGTCATCGGCGTCTACGTCGTGCTCGACCAGACCCTCACCAACCGGCAGGCGGATTCCGGTGCGACCGCGGTGCACCGCCGGGCGGCCGCCGACGAGCTGCTCGAACTGGTCCGGCGCGAGCCGACCGACGAGGCCCTGCTGCGGGCCGTCGACGAGCCCTACCCGCTCCCGGTGACCTGGCGCACGGCGGCGGCGCGGCTGCTGCCCTCGTGGCGGGCCATCGGCCGGTCCAGCGACGCCGGCCCGATGGACCTGTCCGGCCGCCACGGGACGCTGTGGAGCCGCTACCGGAGCATCCCGTCCGGCCGCCTGCTGGTGCTGGGCCCGCCCGGCTCCGGAAAGTCGATAATCGCGCTGCGGATGGCGCGGGAGCTGCCGCCGCACCGGGACGCGGACGCGCCCGTACCCGTGCTGCTGCCCGTCGGTTCCTGGGATCCGACCGCCGAGACGTTCCACGACTGGCTGGTGGACCGCCTCGCCCGGCGCTACACGCCGCTCGCGCCCAGCCACCCGCGCCGGGTGGCGGTGCTGCGGGACCTGGTGGAGACGGACCTCGTCGTGCCGGTCCTCGACGGGCTGGACGAGGTGCCCGAGGAGCAGCTGACCGCCTGCCTGGAGGAGCTCAACCAGCTGTCGACGCAGCGCTTCGTGCTGACCTGCCGCACCTCCGTCTACGAGAAGTACCTCGCCCAGGGCGAGAAGGTACGCGGCGCCGCGGTGGTGGTCATCGACCCGTTGCCACCGGGCGACGTGGCGGAGTACCTCGTCGACGCCGCGCCCCTGCACCAGGCCGAGGGCTGGTCGACCGTGGCGGCGCGGCTCGGCGGCGACGCGGAGCTGAGCGCGGCGCTGTCCACGCCGCTGATGGTGGCGATGGCCCGCAGCGCGTTCGACCAGCCCGGCACCGACCCGCGCGACCTCGTACCGCTGGCGGCCACCCGAGGCCGCGGCTCGGTGGAGGACGAGGTGCTGTCCCGCGCCGTCGACGCCGCGCTGCGGTCCCGGCGGGGCGCGCGGGGGCTGCGCCGGTGGGAGCCGGCGACGGCCCGTCGCTACCTGGCCTTCCTCGCCGCGCACCTGGAGTCGCTGGACGTCCGCGAGTTCCGCTGGTGGCAGCTGCCGACCGCGCTGCCCCGGTTGTTCTGGGCCGCCGTCGACGGCCTGCGGACCGGGTTGGCGGTCTGGCTGACCCTGGCCCTCGCCGGGGACGGGCTCAGGTCGGTGGCCGCGATGGTCACCGACCGGCGGACCGCCGAGCTGCTCGCCGCCCTCGCGGACCACCCGGGGGACCTGGCGGTCGCGGCCGCCGCCGTGGCCGTGGCGGCCGCCGCGCTGAGCGGCGGCTCCCGGGGACCCGCCCCACGGCCGACCCGGGTGGTCTTCGTCGGCGGGTGGGGCGCGCTCCGCGAGGGCGTGCTCGACGGGCTTGCCCGGGGCGTGTTCTGGGGCATGCTGACCTGGCTCGCGCTGTGGCTGTTCACTCCACCGACCGCGCTCGTCGCCGAGCTGGACCGGCTGCCCCGGCTCACGGCCTGGCCGGTGGAGGTGCGGGCCGGCGTGCTGCTCGGTGTCGCCTGGTGCGTCGTCGTCGCGCTCCGGTCCGCCCTGCGCGTCGACTTCGCGGCCCCGGCCGCGGAGCTCGGGGCCACCGGCGTGGTCGAGACCGTCCGGGCCGACCGCGCGGCGACGGTCGCGTCGGTGCTGCCGACCGTCGCCACCGCGCTCGTCGGCATGCTGGCCGGTGTCGTGGCGCTGTGGGTGGCCGGCCTGCTGCCCCGGCTGCCGCCGCTGGCGGCCCTCGCGTACGCCGGGGTGGGCCTGGGGCTGGGCTGGTGGACGCTGACGCGCGGCGGCGGCGCGTGGGTCCAGTTCGGCCTGGCCCGGATGGTGCTCGCGGCACGCGGGCACCTGCCGCACCGGCTGCTGGCGTTCCTGGAGCACGCCGAGACGGTCGGCCTGGTGCGGCACGGCGCCGGCGCGTACCGCTTCCGGCACGGCCGCGTGCAGGGCCGGCTGGCGGCCGGCTCGCTGGCCGGACGCCGGGGCAGCAGGTTGCGCGAGGAGTTCGGCGTCGAGCTGGCCCGGGCCGGCTACTGGACGGAGGCGCTCGGCGTCTTCGCGGCCGTCACGCGGGCCCGCGCGGCGAGCGTCGGGCCGGCCGACGAGCTCACGCTGACCTCGCTGCGCAAGGCGTTGCTGGTGGGCGCCGCGGCCCGGGAGTGGGGCCGGCTGGCGGAGCTGCTGGAGCCGGTGCCGGCACCCCTCGCCCCCGCGGAGGAGGCACCGCTGTTCCAGCGGCGCCGACGGGTCGCCGAGCTGGTCGCCGGCGGGGCGCCGCTGCCCGAGTTGCGCGCCGCCGGCGACGAGCTGATCCGCGCCGAGGACCAGGCCGGCCGGCCGGTGGCCGCGACGCGGGAGTTCCTGGCGGTCGTCCGCTACGCCGAGGGCGAGGTGGCGGCCGCCCGGGAGCACCTGGAGCGTCTGGTGGAGGGGGCGAGCGACGGCGCGGGGTGCGCGACGCCCGTCGGCGCGGGCCTGCTGGCCCGGATGCTCCTCGACGCCGACGCCGACGCCGACGCCGACGCCGACGCCGACGCCGACGCTGATGCGGACGCCGACGTGGACGCCGACGCCGACCAGGGTCGGGACGTCGCCTCGGTCCTCGCCGTCTGTCACGCGCAACTGCTGCTGGCCGACGACCGCGAGGACCGGACCGACCCCCTGGTGCTCGCGCAGACCTGGGGATGGTCGGTGGCGGTGATGCGGCGGGTCGTCGACGAGCGGACGGAGCTGCGCGACCGCGTTCGCGCCGCGCTCGCCGCGCAGCGGGCCCGTGGGCGGGGCATCCACGTGACCAGGCGGGAGGTGGCGGAGGTCGGGCTCCAGGCGTGCCACGCGATGATCGGGCATCCGACGCTGGGGGCCCTCGGGGTGGCCGCGGCCCGTCGGCTCGTCGACGTGCTGGACGCCCCGGAGATCGTGGCCCGCACGGTGCGGCGCGCCGCGCCGATGTGGCACGACGGCTGAGCCCCGACCCGCCCTCCGTCCCCATCCCTCGCCCCGCCTCGCCCTAGCCCCGCCTCGCCCTCGCCCCGCCCTGCCTCGCCCTCGCCGCGCCCTCGTCTCGCCCCCGCCCCGCCTCGCCCCCGCCCGATCGGCGCGGCATCTCGGCGACGCCGTCGACGGTGCGCCCTGCGGCGCGGCCGTGGCGTCTCACAATCGTCTCGTAAAGCGTCTCATTATTGTGTCGCCGTGGGATCGAGGTGGCGGTAGACGGTGGCCCGCGAGACGCCCAGCGCGGCGGCGATCTCGTCGGCCGAGTGACGGCCCTCGGCGTACATCCGTCGGGCCGCCGTCACCTGCTCCGGGCCCATCGCCCGGGGTCGCCCCGGCCGCCGCCGGCCCCGCGGGGCGTCGCCCGTGGCCGCGTCGGCGTCCCCGACCGCGCGGCCCTGCGGCGGGGCGCCGTCCAGCAGGCGGCGTACGCCGTCGAGCATGTCCGCCCGCAGCACCTCGTCGGGCACGTCGGCGAAGAAGACGATCGGGTCGCTGCACATGGCGACCGCCTGCACCGCCCGTACCCGCTCCCGACGCCCGGCGTTCGGCCCGGCGATGAGGTCGTTGGCCCGCATGGCGATCCGCATCAGGCGGTGGTACGTGTCGCCGCGCGTGACGAGCGCGATGTCGTGGAAGAGCATGCCGAGCGGGCGGCGGTGGGCCAGCATCGTGTCCACCCAGCCCTCCAGTACGGTGGCGCGGGCCCGCTCGGGCGGCCCCGCCCCGGCGGCGTCGAGCAGCGCCTCCAGATCGGACACCAGCGGCTCGATGAGGGCGGTGAGCAGGTGCTCCTTGGTGGGAAAGTGGTAGAGGATCGCCGCCTTGGTCAGCCGCAGCCGCTCGCCGATCTGCCGCAGCGGGGTGCGCTGGTAGCCGTGCTCGGCGAACAGGTCCAACGCGGCGCGCAGGATCCGGGTCCGCGTGTCGTCGGGCGCCTCGACCGTCATGCCGGCAAGCCTAGCCGCGCCTGACCGGCGGGTGGCGGCGCTGTTGATTCTGCTGACCATCGGTCAGTACAGTGGAGCTGTCTGCACCGCCGGCGGCAGGAGGGGTCATGCCCGTCATCTCCATCGACAACCTGGTCAAGACGTTCGGCAGCGTCCGGGCGCTCGACGGCCTGGATCTGCGGGTCGAGGCGGGGGAGGTGCACGGGTTCCTCGGCCCCAACGGCTCCGGCAAGTCCACCACCATCCGGATCCTGCTCGGGCTGCTGCGCCGCGACGCGGGCGACGTGCGGGTGTTCGACGCCGACCCCTGGCGGGAGGCGGTCGCCCTGCACCGCCGGCTGGCGTACGTGCCGGGCGACGTCAACCTGTGGCCCAACCTCTCCGGCGGCGAGGCCATCGACCTCTTCGGCGACCTGCGCGGTGGCCTCGACCGGCGCCGCCGCGACGACCTGCTGCAACGCTTCGACCTGGACCCGACGCGCAAGTGCCGCACCTACTCGAAGGGCAACCGGCAGAAGGTGGCCATCGTCGCGGCCTTCGCCTCGGACGTCGAGCTCTACGTGCTCGACGAGCCGACCTCCGGGCTGGACCCGCTGATGGAGGCCGTGTTCCAGGACGAGGTCCGCCGGCTCAAGCGCGACGGCGCGACCGTGCTGCTCTCCAGCCACGTGCTGGCCGAGGTCGAGGCGCTCTGCGACCGGGTCAGCATCATCCGCGAGGGCCGCACCGTCGAGTCCGGCACCCTCACCGAGCTGCGCCACCTCACGCGTACGGCGGTGACGGTCGAGACCGCGCGGCCCGCCACCGGCCTGGCGGCGCTGCCCGGCGTGCACGAGGTCCGCGAGGTCGACGGGCGCACCCACCTGGAGGTCGAGCCCGCCCACCTCGACGCGCTGCTCGGGCACCTCGTCGGATTCGGGGTCCGCGCGCTCACCAGCGCCCCGCCCACCCTGGAGGAGCTGTTCCTGCGCCACTACGGCGACGAACGGGCGGCCGTCACCGCGGCGCCTCCCGAGCCGGCGGGGCACCCGGTCGACGGGCACCGGGCGGGTGCCGACCGGCAGGCGGGCGCCCGATGAGCGCGTTCACCGGCACCGGGCGGCTCGCCCGGCTCGTGCTGCGCCGCGACCGGGTCCGGCTCGCCGTCTGGGTGCTCGGCACGCCCCTGCTCGGCTACGCCCTCGCCGGCAGCGTCAAGGAGTTCTACCCGGACCCGGAGGCCCGCGTCGGATACGCCACCACGTCCGCGTCCAGCCTGGTCGCCCGCGCGTTCAACGGGCCCGTCGCCGGCGCCGACCTCGGCGCGGTGGTGGTCGCCGAGACGTACGTGACGCTGGCCCTGCTCGCCGCGCTGCTGAGCACCTTCGCGGTGGTGCGGCACACCCGGCAGAACGAGGAGACCGGCCGGGCCGAACTGCTCGGCGCCTCCGCCGTCGGCCGGTACGCGCTGCTCACCGCCGCCCTGCTCGTCGTCGTCGCGGCGAACGTGCTGGCCGCGGCCCTGCTCGCCGTCGCCGTGGCCGGCGCCGGCCTGCCGCTCGCCGGCTCCGTCGCGGCGGCGGCCGCCATCGGGGGCGTCGGGGTGGCCTTCACCGGCGTCGCCGCCGTCACCGCCCAGCTGTCCGTCACGTCCCGGGGCGCCAACGCGCTCGCCGCCGCCGCCGTCGGGATCGCCTTCCTGCTCCGCGCCGCCGGCGACGTGCTCGGCGAGCAGACCGCCGGCGGTACGCGGGTGGACAGCGCCTGGCCGTCGTGGCTCTCCCCGCTCGGCTGGGGCAACCAGGTCCGCGCCTTCGCCGGCGAACGCTGGTGGACGCTGGCGCTGCCCGTCGCGCTGCTGGTCGTCGGGGTGGCGCTCGCCTACACCCTCGCCGAGCGGCGGGACATCGGCGCCGGGCTCGTCGCGCCCCGGCGCGGGCCGGCGACGGCCGCGCCCCGGCTGCTCAGCCCCGCCGGGCTGGCCTGGCGGTTGCAGCGCGGCACGCTGCTCGGCTGGGCGATCGGCGTGGCGGTGCTCGGGTTCTCGATGGGCATCGCAGGCGACGAGTTCAACGCCATGATCGAGGAGAACCCGGCCGCCGCCGAGGCGATCAGCGCGATGGGCGGCGGCGCGCGACTCATCGACGCGTATCTCGCGGCGATGCTGGGGCTGTTCGCGTTGACCATCGGGGCGTACGTCGTGCAGGCGCTGCTGCGCACGCGCGGCGACGAGACCGACGGCGTGCTGGAGGCGGTACTCGCCACGGCGGTGAGCCGCACCCGCTGGCTGACCACCCAGGTGGTCGCCGCGACGCTCGGCGCGCTCGCCCTCGTGCTGCTGGGCGGCCTCACCACCGGGCTCGGCTACGGCCTCGTCGCCGGCGACCCACTCGGCAGAGCGGCCGAGCTGGGCGGGGCGGCGCTGGTGCGGCTGCCCGCCCTGCTGGTGGTGGCCGGGGTGGTGACCGCCCTGTTCGGGCTGCTGCCGCGCTGGTCGGTGGTGCTGTCGTGGACGGCGCTGCTCGGCTTCCTGCTGCTCGGGCAGCTCGGCGCGGTGCTCGACCTGCCGCAGGCGGCGCTGAACCTGTCGCCGTACACGCACGTGCCGTCGGCCCCGGCGGTCGACCCGGCGGCGCTGCCGCTGGTCGTCCTGACCGCGATCGCGGCGGCGCTGCTCGCGGCCGGCCTCACCGGATTCCGCCGCCGCGACGTCCCGAACTGACCGCCCCACGTCCCCTTCGCGCCCCTCCGCGGTCCCCTCTCTGCGTCGGGCCCGCTGCGCCGGGCCCGCTGCGCGGGGGCGCGGTGATCGCACAACTTCCGGGAAACAGTGGCCTTGTGACTGGTCGGAGGCCACTGTTTCCCGGAAGTTGTGCCTGGCCGCCGGAGGGTGTTCGGCGGGGGAGGCGACTGCGCGGCGGCCGATCGCGGGGCGTGCGGTCCTCCCGTGTCCGGGCGGCGGGCGGCGGCTCTATGATCATGCGTCGTTCGCCCCGGCCGCCAACCCCTGGTCAAGGCCGTTTCGGGGGCGTCAGGAAGGCGGTCGGGCGTGGCGAAGGCCGACAGGACGTCGCTCGCGGAGCGGTTCGACCTCGCCTGGCGAGGGCTCGAGTCGCACCTGCGGCAGCGGTGGCGCCAGCAGGCCGGCAGCGCGTCGGGCAGGGGCCCCGACGCGTACGAGCTGTTGACCTGGGCCGGGGAGCAGAGTCTCCTCACCCGCGACCAGGAGACCTTCCTCGACCGTTGCCGGGGTGTCCGCAACGCGTACGCCCACGTCTCGTTCGAGGGCTACTCGGGGCCGATCGCCTCGCCTCCCCTCGAGGTCGTGCGGCGGCTGGAAAAGATCTCCGAGGGGGTGCGTCAGCCCCGCCGGGTCGGTGACGTCGCCGCCACGGCCAGGACGTGCCGACCGGACACGCCGCTGCGGGACGCGCTCGGCATGATGCACCGGGACGACTTCTCCCAGCTGCCGTACCCGCACGAGCGGCACGGCTGGCTGCTCGTCACCCGGGAACAGGTCGGACGCTGGGTCGAGGCCAAGGCCGAAGCCGACGGCATGGCCCTGGTCGACCTGGCCGTCCCGGTGTCGGAACTCGCCGACCACCCCGAGGTCGGCCTGGTGCGGCCCCGACAGATGGAGGCGTCGACGCCGCTCGCGGCCGCCGTGGCGGCGATCGAGGAGGCCCTGCACCGCCCCGACGACGCGGAGGGCGGATATCCGCTCGTGCTCGTCACCGCCAGGGACGGCAGGCCGCCGGTGCAGGTACTCGCGGTCGACGACCTGCCGCGCGCGTACCGGGAACTCGGCCGCTGACCCCTCGGGTGAGTACCCGCGCCGGCTGGGCTCGCCGCCCGTGCCGCGCTCCGCCGCCGGCAGCGCGCCCGCTGCCCATGCTGCGCTCCGCCGCCCGCGCCGCGCCGCGCCGTGCTCCGCCGCCCGCGCCGTGCTCCGCCGCCCGCGCCGCGCCGTGCTCCGCCGCCCGCGCCGCGCCGTGCTCCGCCGCCCATGCCGTGCGCGCTGCCCGCGCCGTGCGCGCTGCCCGCGCCGTGCGCGCTGCCCGCGCCGCACCCCAGCAGCGCGCCGCGCTCCAGCAGCGCGCCGCGCTCCAGCGGCGCGTGCCGGCGCGGACCGGGTCCGCCAGTGGCCCGGACTTCGGCTCATTCGAGTGACGGGTAGCCGACAGTGTCGACGTGAGCGCACTGTGTGTGTCGCACCGAGGCGGGAAGCTGGGCGCCTGACCCCTGGGAGGTGCCGGATGCCTTACGTCAGGCCGCACGTCCGACGCAACGGGTCCCGGGTGCGGGGCCACTACCGCAGGCGGCGGCCCGCCGGCGGCGGAATGCCCTTGGGGCGGGGCCGCTCCGCACGCCGATCGGGCAACGGCCGGATTCTCGCCCTCGGCGGGGCGGCCGTCGTCGCCGTCGTCCTGGTCGTCGAGTTCGTCCAGCGACACCCCTACTGGTCGGCCTTCTCGGCCCTCGTCGCCGTCGCGGTAGCCACCGTCCTGCTGTCGGCCCGGGCGAGGCAGGCGGCGCGCCGGCGAGCCGAGCAGGCCGAGCGTGACCGGGCCGTGGGGGTGACCGACACGATGACGGGAGCGGAGTTCGAGCAGTGGTTCGCGAGGCTGCTCGACGCGTCCGGGTTCCGGCACGTGCGGGTCCGGGGCGGCTCCGGGGACCGGGGCGCGGACGTGACGGCGATCGCCCCGGACGGCCGCCGCACCGTGGTGCAGTGCAAACGGCAGAGCACGACCAACCGGGTCGGCAGCGCGGCCATCCAGCGGTTCGCCGGCACCTGCCGAGAGGTGCACGGCGGTGAGCTGTGCATGATCGTCACGAACGGGTTCTTCACCGCCGGCGACGGCGTGCAGCTCGCCCGACAACTCGGCATCGTGCTGGTCGACCGGCGGGTGCTGGAGACATGGGCCTGGACGCGTACGCCGCCTGCCGTCCTCGGCGGCGGGTGACCCGGACGGGGGTGGCGCGGTCGCCGCGCCCGGGGAGGGTGACGATCCGGCCCTTGCCCTCGGCTGGCAGGCTCGCAGCCATGGGAAGCGTCGTCGCGCAGTTGCCCGCGCTAATCGGCGTGCTGATCGGCACCGTCGGCACGATCGTCGCCACCTCCGTCGCCGACCGCACGCGGTGGAAGCGGAACCAGTCCATCCGGTGGGACGACCGGCGGCTCGATGCCTACGTCGAGTTCGCGCAGGTCATCAAGGAGATCCACGCCGTCGCCACGCGCATGCTCGCCGAGGAACGACCCCACTCGCGGGGGCACCGGATGGGCCGGGAGGAGGGCCTCGCCCGCCTGGCCGACGCGGACGTCCGGCACACGCTGGCCTGGGAGGGCGTACTGCTGCTCGGGGACGCCTCGACGGTGTCGGCGGCGCGCGAGTGGCGCAACGCCGTGTGGAAGATCGAGGGAGCGGCCCGGGGGCTCGACGCGGGGGACGACGCCGACGAACTGCTGCTCCGGGCGAACGAGGCGCGGGACCACTTCTACCGCGCCGCCCGGGGTGGCCTCGGCGTCCGTGGCGGTTCGGTCGACCAGGCCACGGTCCTGAAGGCGAGGCTGGAGGAGATCCGGGCGAGCGGGGCGCCCCGGGGCGCGCCCGAGACGCCCGCCCAGGTCTGACCTTCCAGGCTCGTGGGTGCGCGGCAGCGAGTCGGATCCTCCCTGTTCGGTGACACGCCGCCCGGTTGCTGCGCGGGGCCGGCGTCCGCCCTGCTGGCCGGCACCGACGCCGCACCGTTCGCCCCGCAACACGGCACCGCCATGCACCGCGAGCGCGAACTGCCCGGCGCGGGTTCCTGCTCGACGCGCGGTTTCTGGATGGCGCGCGGGTTCCTTGACGGCGTGTGGGTTTCTGGACGGTGCGGGTTCCTTGACGGCGTGTCGGTTTCTGGACGGTGCGCGGGTTCCTTGACGGTGCGCGGGTTTCTGGATGGCGCGCGGTTTCTGGACGGTGCGCGGGTTTCTGGATGGCGCGCGGTTTCTGGACGGTGCGCGGGTTTCTGGAT
>NZ_JBSGDY010000129.1:0-8069 GCF_053602615.1 Micromonospora sp. NPDC004336 | reverse complement strand
GACGGTGCGCGGGTTTCTGGATGGCGCGCGGTTTCTGGACGGTGCGCGGGTTTCTGGATGGCGCGCGGTTTCTGGACGGTGCGCGGGTTTCTGGATGGCGCGCGGTTTCTGGACGGTGCGCGGGTTTCTGGACGGGGCGCGGCTTCCGGACAATGCGCGGGTTCCTCGACGGCAGCGGGTGTCTTGACGGCCCTCGGGTTTTTGGGACGGCGCGCCGACCGGTGCCGGCGCCGCGCCCGACGTCAGCCGGGGTAGCGGGTGCGCCACCAGGGATCGGTCGGGGGGAAGTACTCGCCTCCCGAAGGGCTGTCGTGCAGCTCGGTGACGAGGTCGCGGGCCAGCGTGTCGGCCGTCCAGGCCAGCTCCAACCGGGACAGCCAGTCGACGGGGAGCGCGTCCGGCCCGTGCGCCGTACCCAGGAGGGTGGCCGCCACCGTCGCGGCGTGGCCGCCGTCGCCGGCCGACGCGGCGAACAGCACGGCCTCGCGCACGGTCTCTCGCTGCGGGAAGCAGGCGACGGTGTACGCGCCGCCGGCCAGCGCGGAAACCGCCCTCGCGTCGGGTGCGAGGCGGGCCAGCTCGCCCAGCGCGGCGGGGCCCGACCGGGCCGCGGCCAGCGCCGGTGCCAGGCAACGCTCCGACGTCTCGGACCAGTCCCCGGGCTCCCGCAGCACGCTCTCCATGGCCGCGACGGGCTGGTGTCCGGCGGCGAGGAGACGAATCACCGCACCGGCCAGCCCGGCAGCCCTCACCGCCTCACCCGCGTGCGTGAGAGCGGCCATCTCGGCCGCGTCGCACGGGTACAGGCTCACCGGCAGGGTCCGGGTGAGCGCGTGCGCCCCGGCGCTCGTACCGTTGGGTTCGTCGACCGTGCCGATCTTCCGCCGCTGCAGTGCCGCCACGGTCGCCGGCGCCGACCCGCGCCGTTCCGCCAGCGCCGGCACCGTCGCCAGCCAGCCCGGTGGCCGACCGCCCTCGCCGCTGACCGCGTCGCCAGGGATTCCCTGGATCGTCGCCCAGCTCCGGTACGACTCCCACACCACGCTCGGCGGGTGACAGATGCCCCGGTGCCGGTGGCGGACGTGCGCGCGGATCAGGCCCTCGACGGTGAAGCAGGCGAGTTGCCCGGCGCTCGTCGCCCGCAGCGGCCCGACCGCCGGCACCCGGCCGCCCGACGCGCCGACGGCGTCGCCGAGCATCAGCCCGAGGACGCAGCCCCGAGCGGTCGCGAGCTGTTCCGCCGTCACCCTGGTCACGCCGTGCAGCATAGGAGCCGGCGTCACGGGGCTGTCCCGGGCGCAGCCGGACCACCTCGCTGCCGGTCGCGCCGCAGGCCGGCCCACCTTGCTGCCGACCGTGCCACAGTCGGACCACCTCAGTGCCGGTCGTGCCGCAGCCGAGCAGTGCCAGGCGTGGAGCTGCCGACGCAGGCCCTGGATGCGGGGCCTAACCAACTCCTCGTCCGCTTGACCTTGACACAGTGACAAGGGCTTCACTGGTGGCAGAGGAGGTGGTCCCGATGACCATGCCGCACCAGGACGCCGACGTGGTTCGGGCGCTCCGAGGGCTGGAGAACGGCGACTCGTCGGTGCGGCTGCGGGCGGCGCTGGCGGTCGGCACGACCCCCGACCCGCGGCTCGTCGACAAGCTCGTCGAGCGATGCGCGGTCGAGCCCGAGTTCTATGTGCGCGAGATGCTCACCTGGGCGCTCACCCGCCACCCGGCATCCGTGGCGGTACCGAAGCTCGTCGACGAACTCCGCTCGGAGCGTGCGCGGGCGCGCAGCCAGGCGCTGCACACGCTGTCGAAGATCGGGGACCGGCGGGCGTGGCCGGCCATCACGCGGGCGCTGCTGACCGACCCCGACGACGAGGTGGCGCGGAGCGCCTGGCGCGCGGCGGTCGTACTCGTGCGCGAAGGCGAGGAGCCCGGGTTGGCCGCGGCGCTGGCGACGCAGCTCGGACGCGGCGAGCGGGAGACACAGCTGAGCCTCAGCCGGGCGCTGATCGCGCTCGGTGACATCATCGTGCCGATCCTGCGCGCCGCGAGGACGGACCCCGACCCGCGCGTACGCCGGCACGCGATCGTCACGGAACGGCTGGCGGACGACCCGGACGCGGGGTTCGAGTTCGCCGTCGAGGAGGCGAGGCGCGTGGTGGCCCTCGGTCGGACCAGCCAGGAGGGGTGAGCGGCAGTGCTGATCGGCGAGGTGGCCCGACGGTCCGGGGTCAGCGCCCGCATGCTCAGGCACTACGACTCGCTCGGCCTGGTGCGGCCGACGGGTCGTACCGGCGCCGGCTATCGCGAATACTCCGGCGAGGACATCCAACGGATCTTCCACATCGAGAGCCTGCGCTCGCTGGGGCTGTCGCTGCGTGAGGTCGGGCGCGCACTCGACGATCCCGGCTTCACCCCCTCGGAGCTCGTCGCCGACCTCATCCGCCGTACGCGGGAACGCATCGCGGCGGAGACGGAGCTGCTCACCCGACTCCACCGGATCGACGCCGCCGAGCCCGCCGGCTGGGAGGACGTCCTCCAAGTCGTCGCCCTGCTCCAGGCGCTCGGGTCGGAGAGCGCCGGGAAGCGCCAGCGCGCGGCCCTCTCCTCGGCCGAGGACAACCCGGTGCCGGTGGAGGCACTGGTCGAGGCGGCGCTGCGCGAGACCGACCCGAACGTCGCCGGAGCCCTGCGGTGGGCGCTGGCGCGATCGGGCGACGGCGGGCTGGCGCTGCTGGCGGAGGGCCTCCGCGCACCCGATGCCGAGGTGCGGAAACGTGCCGTCCAGGCCGTCGCCGAGATGCCGGACGGTCAGGCGACCGTACTGCTGAAGGACGCCCTCGCGGGCGCCGACGTCGCGGTCCGCAGGCACGCGGCCCTGGCGCTCGGGGCCCGTGGAGTGGCCGACGCGGTCCCGACGCTCGTCGACATGGTCGTCGCGGAGGCCAACGACGTCGACGCGGCCGACGCGCTGAGCGCGCTGGCGAGCGATCCCGCGCTGACGGAGCAGATCGCCACCCGGCTCGTCGACCGCCTCGCCGACCGCGCCGTCGGATCGTCCGCCCGTCGACGGCTGACCCAGGCGCTCGCGGACATCCCGGGGGACACGGCGTCCCGTGCCCTGGCCGAGCTGTCACGCGACGAGGACCGTGCCGTCGCGCTCACCGCGACGTACGTCCGCACGCTGCGCGCCGCGCGGTGACGGCTCGGCGCCGGGGCGGGCGACGTGTGGTTGCTCTGCCCGAAGGGGTTCCGGCGCTGCTGCCCAGGCGGGACGGTGGGGTGGTGCGGGTGGGCGACAACGAGTGGATCGCCCTACCGGACGCCTGGGTCGTCAACGCCCACCGCAGCGCAGTCACCGCTTGAGGCACGGTCATCCGGCGTGGGCTCCGCGCTCCGGGCCACGTCGTTGCCGGGAGCATGGAGGGGCGTGCCCGCGTAGGCGGGTGCCTCGTGCGCGAGGGCTGCCATGTCCTCCGGCGCACGGGCGACGGCGAGGGCCGGTGAGCCGTGCAGGCCCCACATGTCGGCCTCGACCCAGCAGAGCTGGCGGTATTTCCCCGGCGCCATGGCCTGCGATCCGAAGTCCCACCCGACGGCTGACACCTGCTTGCCGGCGAACTGCCGTCGCGCCCGCTCGCGGTAGGCGTCCCTGGTGACGGTCGCGGGGTGCAGGAACGACAGGTCGAATCCGTTCTCGGCGAGCCCGAACGCGGCCAGGCCGAAGAGCATGGTGCACTCGATGCCGCTGTCGGCGCAGTAGTCGGCGATGCGGGCGGCACCGTGCAGAGCGCCCGCGTACGACAGCACGTACAGGCGGCGGACGGCGTGGAATCGCTGGTATTCCCGCAGCGCCGCCACGATCGTCGCGCCGGAGGCGACGGTGTCGCCGATCAGCAGGGTCGAGCCGCCGGCGTCGAACCGTGCGTAGGACACCTCGACCGTGGCGTCGTCGGAGGCGACGGCCACCCTGCTCGTGGAGACGAGATTCGCCGGCAGGTTCCGGCCCGCCTCGACGGCGACCGCCTCCGCTAGTTGGTAGATGAGGCCCTTGCTCAGGATGATCAGCTCGGCGACGTCGGCGCCGTCGAGTTCGTCCCGGATGTGCCGGACGAACTCCCGGCTGCTGGAAAGGCACGCCCGCCGGAACGGCAGGTCCGTCAGGTTGCGGTCGAACAGCAGCGCTTCCAGGTGCCGGTTGTGCACCAGGTGGAGACCGGTGACACCCGTCGTGGCGCCGATCGGCTCGACGGCGCTGGACCCCGTGTCGTCGATCATGCCGTCGTGCTGGGCACTCGCGACGCCCCGGCCCTGATCCTGCTGAGGGCGTCGAGCATCGGCCTGTCGATGTCGAGCACGTTGTTTTCGTACTCGTTCAGTGCGGCGGACAGCCAGGCAGGGCGCGGTTGGGCCGACTTGGGCCGGTCGGCCAGTGCCACGAGGGCGCGACCGGCAGCGGCGAAGTCGTCGACCACCTCGGTGGCGAGCGCCGCCACGTGCGGGTGTACGTAGTCGGTGACCCGCACCCCGCGATATTCCAGGACGTCGCTGCGGTACTGCGAATTGCGCGGGGCGACCACGATCACGGGGGTTCCCAGCGTGACCGCTGCCGCCATCTCGACTCCGATGCCGATGCCGCGGCGCACCCGCGCGTCGACGACGACCGCCGTCGCCACCATCACCTGGTACATGTCCCGGCCGAACTGGCCCAACGTGTTGCCCGCGTCCGGGATCGGATCGTCCGGATTGAGGAAGACGACGTCGCAGGGAGCCGCCCCGCCCGCGACCTCCTCCCGCTCCACATCGGTCCAGCAGAGACGATGTTGGTCGCCCCCGCCCTTGATGATCGACCCGGAACAGTAAACGGAGATCAGCATCATCGTGCCCTTCGGTCGGGATCTGTCTGGTTCAACGTGACATCGAGCCTGTTGGCGACGACGGCCACCACGGTCAGCGCCTGATGGATGGTCGCGGCGTTCTGGAACCGGAGGCGCTTGCGACCCCGGATCACGGCGTCGCGGAGCCGGGCGCGGAGCACCGGATGCTGCGTGGCGGTGGCGACGGCGCCGAATTCGGGAGTCGAGCGCAGGGAAAGCAGATCGGGCCAGCGGGCGTTGCGGTGGACGAAGTCGTGGATGCCGAGCCATCGCAGGCCGAGGTCGAACGAGCGGGCGGACAGCACCCGGTCCGCGAGGGAGGTCCGCATCTGGCGGATGCCGCAGGAGAAGTCGCCGAAGTCGAAGTCGGCGACGATGGCGGCGTCGAGGTCGCGGAGGTAGCTGGCGAGGTATTCGCGCGACAGGAACATGTCGATCCTGGCTCGTTCCTCGGCGTCCAGGGTGACCGGCACCGTGGCCCGGACGAATCGGCTGATGAATGCCTGCCCGTCGAGCCGTTCGGGCACCTCATGCAGGTACGTCTCGACGTCACCGGCCCTCGGGGGCCAGCGGCGGGCGATGCTGGCGAGCGTCGCGGCCAGCTCGCCGTCCGGCTGCAGCGCGGTGCCCCAGCTCTGGCCGATGTCGGTGGCGGTGTTCTGCGCGTAGCGGGGCCGCCAGACGAGGCCGCCGGTGAGGCTGCGGTGCGGGGTCAGTTCGTAGGGATTGCGGGTGTCGCCGCGGTATTCGACGGCCTTGTGTTCCACGTAGGAGTCGATGTCGGCGATGTGCGACGAATAGTGGACCACGCCGCGAACCACGAGCGACCTGACCCGGGTGAGAAAGACCGACAGGCTGGGCACCTCGAACAGGTACGACGCGGGAAGGATCAGTTCCTCGTCGGTGGCGAGCACGGCCAGCCGCGTCGCGTGCAGCACCTGGGCCAGATCCGTTTCGGTGAAACGGGCCGTCTGCGGGCGGCCGTAACAGGACCGGATCTCCGGATTGAGATACTGCACGAAGATCGGTCGTGCGCGATCGTAGGTCAGCGGCGTGGCGAAGCGTTCCTCCGGATAGAGGCTGAGCTGCTGCCCCGCCACGTGCAGGTGCAGGTCCCGGCCTGCGACGTAGCCGTCGCGCCGTGCGCTGACATCCTGCTGGGGCGCGGTCACGCGTCACTCATGGCGCCCGGTCGGGGCGACCCACGGTGAGGTCACGGCCTGCGGTGTACGCGTCCCGACCGGCGGTCACGTTCTGCTGCACGGGGGTCGACTGATCTGCGCCTTCGCCGGCCGCCCTGACTGCGGCGACCAGTTCCCGTACCGCGATGGCTAGGCTCGGGTCCTCCTCCAGCCGGGCCTGCAACCGGCCCTCCCATCGGGCCGCCTCCAGGGCCGACGCCTCATCCCTGCGGTCCGGCGCGGCGGCATACAGTCGATCGCGGGAATCCTCCAAGACCCGGTCCGCGCGGGCCACCGACTCCGTCTCGCCGCGACCGAGAATGCGTGCGGCATGGCCCTTCACGTTGAGCCACACGTCCGATGCCATGGCCTGGATCAGGGCCGCGCTCGCTGCGGCGGCCAGGCCTGCTGTCGACAGGTCGTCCATGGATCACCGCATCTATTTGGATCGCGCACGCCGGGGGAACGGGCACCGCCCAGTATGCCAACGCCAAAATACCTGTCAAGGACAGATCGAATCGATCAATTGTTTGCGGAAAGCTGCACTGCTGACGCCGGTCGCCCACGCCCTCACGATCTTGGCCAGTACGGCAGCCGCCGTTGGGGATCGTGGCTAAAGCTCCAGGATGCGCGACGTGAGCAGTCGCTCAACCCGATCGTTGCGGGAGGCAGAGGCCCCCGGGCAGAGTGAAGGAATGGCGGGTATGACAGGCGGTCCGATGGTACGAGACACGACGCCGCGCCAAGCGATTGACCTACGGGTGCACCGCTGGCTGATGATCGTGGGGGCGCTGCTCACTTCCGTCGCCCTTCTGCTGCTGGCGCTTCTGCCTGGCGTGCCCTCCGAGACGGTCGCGATGACGGAGTGGGTGGAAAGTGCTCACTCCTCACTGATGTGGAGCGACGAACTGCTGTTCTACGCGGTCATTTGCTGGGGAGCCGGTGCTCGCGGCCTCTTCGGCGCGCGCCAGGCCGGACCGTCGGCGCGGATCAACGTGGGAAGGACCGCTCTCACGGTTGCCCTCGTCGCTCTCGTCGTCGTACTGCTCGCGGTGGGGCGTCTGGTCTACCCGGTGTTCGACATTCAACTGTCAGCCGAGGCGGTGGCCTTGGTCGTCAGCTCGACGTTCGGCGCCCTGCATCTGGCGTTTCTGGCTTTCGCCGTTGCTGCAGCCGCGCTCAGTTGGTCGACACGCGCCGGGCTGACTGGGCGAGCTGCCGGCATCTTTGCCGCAGCCGCATTCGTCGTGAGCTCCTTCCCCTGGCTGACACCGCACTGGTGGAACTCATTGGTCGCCGTACTGGTCGCCGCGTGGGGCGTGTTCCTCGCCCTTGCTGCCGTACCCGTTGCCGAGAATTCCGGCGACGCAACCGAGCAGACCTTGCCCTGGCGTCGGCATTCCGACACCACGCGGGAGGCGACGCGAAGGCCGGCGAGCTGGACGTAGATCTCGCGCTTGTCGGTCGCGTCGCCGCGACGGTCGAGGACGTAGCCGCTCAGCCAGATCCAGCCGGCGTACGTCGGCTGGTCGGAGACCGAGACGACGCGGAAGGTCAGGGCGCGGTCCCCAGCGAACTGCACCGACGCGCGACCGTCGACGACGAGCAGGTCGCCGGGGGAGGGGTGCGCGGTCACCAGCGGCCGGAGTTGTGCTGGTGCTCCTGCGGCGACCGGCACTCCCGCTCGTGCATGGTCTGCCAGTCGCGCAGCGCCCGCTTGATCCGGTCGTTCTCCTGGGTGAGCAGCCGTACCGTCTCGTTGAGCATGGCCAGCTCGTCGGAGACCCGGGCCTGGAACTCGCGTACCTCCACCGGGTCGACGCCGCGCCGCCGCGCGGCGAACTCGCGGGTCCGCACCTCGTGCGGCGTCAGCCGGCCCGGATAGCCGGCCGGGTAGGGCTGACCGCCTCGATACACCTGAGCCACGACGATCCTCTCTGCGGGCAGGCGGGAGCGCGGAGGCTCCGCGCGATGAGGTCTGGAAGGGCGGGTCGTCCGCGCGGGGGCCGCGGAC
>NZ_JBSGDY010000128.1:0-18632 GCF_053602615.1 Micromonospora sp. NPDC004336 | reverse complement strand
GCCACCGGGTCGCGGTCCCGCCACGCCTCCACCTCGGCGCCGTCGCGGTAACGGGTGGCGTCGTCGGCGTTGCCGCCCGGCAGCGGGCGGCCCGCTCCGCGCCGGCGGCGCTGGGATCGGCCGCCGACTCCGCGGCGATCTCCGCCGCCCCGGCCGCGCCGAGCACCACCAGCCGGCGCAGCACCGCCCAGCGCAGCTCGGCGTCGACCGCCAGCCCCGCCGGGACGTCCCGACCGGCGAGCCAGCCGGTCAGCAGGTCGGCGTCGGTGGTGGCGGCGATCCAGCCCCGGGCGGCGGCGAGCTGGAGGGACCCACCGGCCGGGGCGCCGTCGAGCAGCCTGCGGCACGCCCCGGCGACCTGCGCCAGCGCGGCCTCGCGGGCGGCCGGGTCGAGGTAGCGGTCGACCAGCGAACGGCTGAGCGTGAGCACGTCCTCCGCGATGATCACCTCGGTCTCGACGGGCAGCGCGGCGGCGATCAGGGCGACCAGGCCGGTGACCGGTCGCTCCCCGTCGGTGGCGGCGTCCAGCGCCTCGCCCCAGAGCAGCGCCCGGGCCAGCGGGTCGGCCAGGGCGGGCAGCACCGTCGGTGCGGCCTCCGCCGACGCCGGGTCGAGCCGGATCTTCGCGAAGGTCAGGTCGCCGTCGTTGGGCAGCAGCAGCCGCGCCGCCGGCTCGCCGGCCAGCTCCGTGAGGACGGTCCGGCCGCCGTCGGCGCCCGGGTCGAGGTCGACCTCCGTGCGGGTGACCGTCCCGTCGGCGGCGTACCGGCCGATCCCGATGCGGTGCGGCCGCGACACGGGGTGCGTCGCCGGGGCGGTCTGCACGATCGCCACCTCGGTGTAGCGGCCGTCCGCGTCGACGGCGACCTCGGCGCGCAGGGTGTTGACCTGCGCCGCCCGCAGCCAGCGCTCGGCCCAGCCGGACAGGTCGCGCCCGCTCGCCGCGCCGAGGCTGCCGAGCAGGTCGGCCAGGGTGGCGTTGCCGAACCGGTGCTTGGCGAAGTGCGCGTTGAGGCCGGCGAGGAAGGCGTCGTCGCCGAGCCAGGCGACCAGCTGCCGCAGCACGCTGGCGCCCTTGGCGTACGAGATGCCGTCGAAGTTGAGCAGCGCCTGGGCCGCGTCGGCCACCTCCTCCGGGGCCACCGGGTGCGTGGAGGGGCGCTGGTCGGCGGCGTAGCCCCACGCCTTGCGCCGCAGGGCGAAGGTCGTCCAGGCCCGGTCGAAGCGGGTGGCCTCGGCGGTAACCCGGGTGCCCAGGTACTCCGCGAAGGACTCGTTCAGCCAGAGGTCGTCCCACCAGCGCATGGTGACCAGGTCACCGAACCACATGTGGGCCATCTCGTGGGCGATGGTGGTGGCGCGCAGCTCGCGCTGGGTGTCGGTGACCGCCGAGCGGAAGACGTAGTCGTCCCGGAAGGTCACGAGGCCCGGGTTCTCCATCGCGCCGGCGTTGAACTCCGGCACGAACGCCTGGTCGTACTTCTCGAAGGGGTAGCGCTCGGCGAAGAGCCGGTGGAACCGGTCGAGGCACTGCTTCGTGACGGTGAAGATCTCCTCGGCGTCGGCGTCCAGGTGCGCCGCGAGCGAGCGCCGGCAGTAGAGCCCGAGGGGGATGCCGTCGTGCTCGTCGCGCCGCACGTGCCAGGGCCCGGCGACCAGCGAGACGAAGTACGTCGCCAGCGGCGCCGTCGGGGCGAACTCCCAGCGCCCGGGTCCCGGGTTGCCGGCGAGCCGGCCGTTGGCCGCGACGACCCAGTGCTCGGGGGCCGTCACCGACAGGGTGACCGGCGCCTTCAGGTCGGGCTGGTCGAACGCGGCGAAGATGCGCTGCGCGTCGTCCAGGAAGGACATCGCGTAGAGGTACGTCTCGCCGTCGGCGGGGTCGACGAAGCGGTGCATCCCCTCGCCGGTGTTCGTGTACGCCATCTCGGCGGCGACGGTCAGCGTGTTGGCCTCGGCCAGCCCGGTCAGCGGCAGCCGGTTGTCGTCCAGCGTGGCCGGGTCGAGGTCCCGGTCGTTGAGGCGTACCGCGAGCAGTTTCGCGGGCCTGACCTCGGCGAAGGTCTCCGCGCCGGGGGTCGCCCGGAAGCGGATGGTGACGTCGGAGCGGAACCGCTCCCCGCCGCCGGTGAGGTCGAGGTCCACCTGATAGGACTCGACGGTGATCGCCGCGCCACGCGCGGTCGCCTCTACACGGGTCAGGCTCGGCATCCGCTTATCCTGCCCGATGGGGATCCGCACGTGTCTCCCCACGACCCGCACTGGAGGACTGAACCATGGCTTCGCACCCCAAGGGCGACTTCGATTTGTCTCGGGCGGTCTGGCAGCGGGCCGAGGGCGACACCTCCGAGAGCGCCGTCGAGGTGGCCTTCGTCGACGACCTGATCGGCATGCGCAACTCCGCCGAGCCGGACGGCCCGGTGCTGGTCTTCACCCAGGCGGAGTGGGACGCCTTCGTCGCCGGCGCGCAGGACGGCGAGTTCGACCTGGACTGACCGCTGTCGGCAGGGCGGTTCCGTCGGCGCCGCGCTTGTTCCCGGGGGCCGTCCCGTCGGCGCCGCGCTTGTTCCCGGGGCGTCCCGTCGGCGCCGGGCCGGCACGCCGGCGCCGCGCCTGTTCGCGGGGCCGTCCCGTTGACGCCACGCCGTTCCGCAGTGCCGATGTCTCCCAGCGCGGCGGGCCGGCCCGTGCTGCCGGCCCGCCGCGTGGTGCCGGGCGGGCTCAGTCGCCGTCGCCCCAGCCCAGCCCGCCCGGGCCGGGGGCGTGGTGGAAGCCGGGGTGGCCGGCCACGTCGGCGCAGCGCTCCCCGTCCGGGCCGGACGCGCCGCAGAACAGCCGCTCGGCCCGCTGCCACGCGTCGGCCGGCGACAGCGCCGACGCGCCCAGGGCCAGCTCCGGGCGCAGCAGGCTAAGCGCCTCCGCGTAGCCGACGGCGATCTCCCGGGCGTACTCGGTGTCGGGCGCGGTGAAGCCGAGGTGCACGGTGAAGAACCGGCCCGGGCGGGCCGGCCGGCGCGGCGGCGCGATCAACGACGCGCCGGCGACCTCCCGTCCCGCGCCGAGCCTGTCCAGCGCCCGTCGTTGCCGCCAGTACGGCGGCCTGTTGTCGCGCATGCGTCCTCCCCGTGGCGATCGTGGCGGGCCCGTCGTCGCCGGTGACGGGCCCGGTCGCGGTCCGGCTGCCGGCCTTCGGCACGCCGACACCCGACCGGACCGCTCCCCCGAGCCAACCAGCTCTCCGCGCCCCTGGGAGGGGCCAGCGCCGAGCCGTCCGGCTGGCCCCCTCCCCCGCGCTTCTCGTCTCGCCGGCGCGGAACCGGGGCGGGGCGAACCGCCGGTGGCCTCCCGGCCGGACCCGGAAGGCCGCCGAAGCCCGGCCGGGCCGCCGGGGCACGGCCGATCCGCCGGGGCACGGCCGATCCGCCGGGGCACGGCCGGTCCGCCGGTGGGATTCAGCCACGCCGGCCTGGGTAGACGCAGAGGCGTCGACGAGATCCGCCGGCCGGCGACGGCCGCCACCCCGGTCAGGAGACCCGATGGCCACCATCCCGACGGAGCGCAGCCCCGACAGTTCGCTGGCGTTCCTGCGCGACGGCTACCGCTTCGTCGGCCGCCGGTGCGACCGCCACGGCAGCGACATCTTCCAGGCCCGGCTGCTGCTGGAGCGCACCATCTGCCTGCGGGGGCGGCCGGCGGCCGAACTCTTCTACGACGCCGAGCGCTTCGTCCGCACCGGAGCCATGCCGAAGCGGGCGCAGCGCACCCTGACCGGCCAGGGCGGCGTACAGGGGCTGGACGACCAGGACCACGCCGACCGCAAGGCCATGTTCATGTCGATCATGACGCCGGACGCGATCCGGCGCCTCGGGCAGCTCTTCGACGACGAGTGGCGCGCCCGCGTCCCGGCCTGGGAGGCGGGCGGGCCGGTGGTGCTCTACGACGAGGTCGGCCGGATGCTGACCCGCGCGGTCTGCGCCTGGGCGGGCGTCCCCCTCGCCGGCGGCGAGGTCGACCGGCGCACCGCCGACCTGCACGCGATGATCGACGGACCGGCGGCGCTCGGCCCGCGGCACTGGCGGGGCCTGTTCGGCCGCCGCCGGGGCGAGCGCTGGATCGGCGGCGTCATCGACCGCGAGCGCGTCGGCACGCTGCCGGCGCCCGAGGGCAGCGCGCTGCGCGTCATCGCCGAGCACCGGGACGCCCGGGGGCGGCTGCTCCCCCGCCGGATCGCGGCGGTCGAGCTGCTCAACATCCTGCGCCCCACGGTCGCCGTCGACCGCTTCGTCGTCTTCGCCGCCCTGGCCCTGCACGACCATCCGGCCTGGCGGCAGCGGGTCCGCGAGAGCGACGAGGCCACCGAGAGCTTCGTGCAGGAGGTACGCCGGTTCTACCCCTTCTTCCCGGTCGCCGCGGCCCGGGTGCGGCGCTCCTTCGACTGGCAGGGCTACCACTTCCCGCGCGGCCGTCGGGTGCTGCTCGACCTGTACGGCACCGACCACCACCCGCAGCTCTGGCCCGAGCCGGAGCGGTTCCGCCCGGAGCGCTTCACCGGCTGGCGGGGCGACCCGTTCGGTCTCGTCCCGCAGGGCGGCGGCCAGCACCTGACCGGCCACCGCTGCGCCGGCGAGTGGATCACCATCGAGCTGATGAAGCGGGCCGTGACCAACCTGACCACGGTGATGCGCTACGAGGTACCGCCGCAGGACCTGGCCGTGAGCCTCAACCGGATGCCGGCGCTGCCGCCGAGCGGCTTCCTGGTCACGAACGTCCGGCGTACCGCCTGAGCGCCGCCACGCCGGGCCGCGGGGGCCCACCGGCCCCCGCGACGCGGCGGATCAGGCCGGGTGCAGCACGGAGCGCAGGCAGCCGTCCTCCTTCTTCTCGAACACCTCGTAGCCGCGCGCGCCCTCCTCGAGCGACATCGGGTGGGTGGCCAGGTAGCCGGGGTCGATCTCGCCGGCCGCGAGCCGGTCCAGCAGCATCGGGATGTAGCGCTGGGCGTGCATCTGCCCCATCCGCAGCACCAGCGCCTTGTTCATCGCCGCGCCGAGGGGGAACTTGTCCACCAGGCCGGCGTAGACGCCGACGATGCTGACCGTCCCGCCCTTGCGGCAGGCCATGATCGCCTGCCGTACCGAGGTGGGGCGGTCGGTCTGGAGGCGGGCGGTCTGCTTCGCCCTGTCGTACGCGTACGCCGGACCGACGTCGTGGGACTCCATGCCGACCGCCTCGATGCACGCGTCGGGCCCCCGGCCGGCGGTCATCTCCCGCAGCGCCTCCAGCACGTCGGTCTCCGCGTAGTTGACCGTCTCGACGCCGAGCCGGTCGGCGGCGGTGGCGAGCCGCTCCGGCAGCCGGTCGATCACGATCACCCGTTCCGCGCCGAGAAGCTGCGCGGACCGCGCCGCCATCTGGCCGACCCCGCCGGCGCCCCAGACCGCGACCACCTCGCCGCCCTTCAGCGCGCAGAAGTCGGCGGCCATCCAGCCGGTGGGCATCGCGTCGGAGGCGAACACCACCGAGTCGTCGGGCACCCCGTCGGGGACCGGGAACGCCCCGATGTCGCCGAAGGGCACCCGGACGTACTCCGCGTGGCTGCCGGAGTAGCCCCCGGCGGCGTGCGAGTAGCCGAGGATGCCGGCCGGCGAGTGCCCCCAGAGCTTCTCCGTGAAGACCGGTTGGGGGTTGGAGTTGTCGCAGAGCGAGTACTGCTCGGTGCGGCAGTACCAGCAGCCGCCGCAGGCCACCACCGAGCCGACCACCACGCGGTCGCCGACGCGCAGCCGCCGTACGCCGGGGCCGGTCTCCACGACCTCGCCCGTGAACTCGTGGCCGAGGACGTCGCCCGCCCGCATCGCCGGCAGGTAGCCGTTGATCAGGTGCAGGTCGGAGCCGCAGACGCTGCTGGCCCGTACCTTGACGATGATGTCGCCCTCCGCGCGGACGCGCGGCTCCGGCACGTCGCGTACGGCCAGCTTGCCGACGCCTTCCCAGCAGAGCGCCCTCACGCCCGTCCTCCCGTCGTCAGCCGCTCCCGGATCCTGTCGGTGCTCTTCTCCCGGGCCGGCCCGCGCCCGGACGGGTCCCGCCGGGTGTCGATCACCTGCCCGCACTCCACCAGCGACTTCACCCGCCGCAGCACGTCCCGCAGCGCCAGGTCCGGCTCGTGGCCGCCCGCCAGGCCGAGCGCCCGGCGCACCGGGCCCGAGCGCCACCGCAGCTCGGCACGGATCTCCGTGCCCCGGTCCCGGGGCGCGGGCGTCAGCTCCACGGTGCCCTCCTGCTCCGGACCGTCGGTCACCCGCCAGCGCAGCCGACCGGGGCCGTCGACGGTGATCTCGGCACGCCACTCGGCGCCGCCGCCCTCCGGGTCGCGCGCCACACAGCGCCACCGGTCGTCGTCGAGCCGCTCCAGGGTCGCCCACTCGGCCAGCGCCCGGTCCATCCGCTCCCGGTCGGTCCAGAACCCGATCACCGCCTCGACCGGCCGGTCGACCGTCACACCGCGCCGCACCACGTACCAGCCGTCGCGCCGTTCGGGCTGGTGGCGGTGTCGCCGCCGGGCCACCGCCCGGCCGACGCCGACCGCGGTCACCGTGGTGACGCCGAGCAGCGCCCACCTCGTTCCGTTGCTGGTCATCACGTCTCCTCCACCCGGGCGACCGGAGATGGACACCCGTGCCGACTGCGCTACCCGGCGTCGCCGGACCGAAACGACGAATCGGTTTGACCGGCCGTTATCCGGGCACCTGCTGCGGGCAGCCACCGTCATGGGGGAGACACCGTTGTCCTTCGACGCCAGCGAGTACGGCCGACACGTCGCCGAGGTCTACGACGAGGCGTACGCCCATCTCACGCCGGACGCCGCCGTCGAGCGGCTGGCCGCGCTGGCCGATGGCGGCCCGGTGTGCGAGTTCGGCATCGGCACCGGCCGGCTCGCGCTGCCGCTGGTCGCCCGGGGGCTGACCGTGGCCGGCGTCGAGGGCTCCTCCGAGATGGTCGCCGGCCTGCGCGAGAAGCCCGGCGGCGACGCGGTCGAGGTGGCCGTCGGCGACTTCGCCGAGACCCGGGTGCCGGGCGAGTTCGCGCTGGTGGTGCTCGCGTTCAACACGATCTTCGCGCTGCCGGACCAGGCCGCCCAGGTGGCCTGCTTCCGTAACGCCGCCGCCCACCTGCGGCCCGGCGGCCGGTTCGTGGTCGAGGCCTGGGTGCCCGATCCCGGGGCGTTCCGGGCCGGCGGCGCACTGCGCCCGGTGCGGGTGGCCGAGGACGCGGTGCTGCTGGAGGCCGCCCTGCTGCACCCCGCCGAGCAACGGATGACCACGACGAAGGTGCGGCTCAGCAACACCGGGGTGCAGTTGCTGCCGGCCAACCACCGCTACGCCTGGCCCGCCGAA
The DNA here is from genome assembly GCF_053602615.1 of Micromonospora sp. NPDC004336. NCBI lineage: Bacteria > Bacillati > Actinomycetota > Actinomycetes > Micromonosporales > Micromonosporaceae > Micromonospora > Micromonospora sp. NPDC004336. The sequence goes on along the minus strand of NZ_JBSGDY010000128.1, from coordinate 11,234 downwards.
CTGGACCTGATGGCCGAGCTGGCCGGGATGCGCCGGGAGCACCGGTGGGCGGACTGGACCGGGCGGCCGTTCACCGACGACAGCCGCGAGCACGTCTCGGTCTACCGCCGGCCGGAGCGGGCGTGAGCGCCCCCACCCGTCCCGCCGGCGCTCCCGGCCCGGACGGCCACCGCCGCCCCGCGCCGGCGCCGACCACCCACGATCACCACTCCGCCGGCCGGACGCCGCCCTCCGGCACCGCCGACGACGGCCGCGCCACGCCGGCTCCCGACACCGCCGACGCCGGCCGCGCCACGCCGGCTCCCGACACCGCCGGCGCCGGCCGCGCCACGCCCACCGCCGTCGGCCGCCACCACTCCGCCGGTCCGACGCCGCCCTCCGGCACCGCCGACGACGGCCACGCCACCGCCGGCGCCGGCGCCGTCGGGGGGTGCCGGCTGCCCGTCGCGTACGTCCTGCCGCTGCGCTGGGCCGACGACGCCGGCCTGCCCGAGCTGACCGGCTACCTGCGTTGGCTCAGCGCCCGGGTCGACGTGACCGTGGTGGACGGTTCGCCGCCGGAGCTGTTCCACCGGCACCGGTCGGCCTGGCGCGGGCTGGTCCGGCACCTGCCGCCCGATCCCGCCCTGCGTGGCGTCAACGGGAAGGTGACCGGCGTGCTCACCGGAGTCGGCGCGGCCCGGCACGAACACGTCGTGATCGCCGACGACGACGTCCGGTACGACGAGGCGGGGCTGCGGGCCGTGCACCGGCTGCTCGACCGGGTGGACCTGGTCCGGCCGCAGAACTACTTCGACCCGCTGCCCTGGCACGCCTGGTGGGACACGGGACGCACGCTGCTCAACCGGGCGCTCGGCGCCGACTACCCCGGCACCCTGGCGGTGCGCCGGAGCACCTTCCTCGCCATGGGCGGCTACGACCCGGACGTGCTCTTCGAGAACCTGGAGCTGATCCGCACCGTCCGCGCGTACGGGGGCACCGAGGCGGCGCCCGCCTGGTTGCACGTACGCCGGCTGCCGCCCGACACCGGCCACTTCCTCGGCCAGCGGGTCCGCCAGGCGTACGACGACCTGGCCCAGCCGGCCCGCCTGGTGGCCTCGCTCGCGGTCCTGCCGGCGCTGACGGCGGCGGTCGCGGCCCGGCGGCCGAGGCTGCTGCTCGGGGCGGCCGCGACCACGGTGCTCCTGGCCGAGGCGGGCCGGCGCCGGGGCGGCGGCGTCCGGGTCTTCCCGCCGGCCACCGCCCTGGCAGCACCGCTCTGGGTGCTGGAACGCGGCACGTGCAGCTGGCTCGCCGTCGGCCGGCGACTCCTCTTCGGCGGGGTGCGCTACGCCGGCGGACGGGTACGCCGCGCCGCCCACTTCGAACGCACCCTCCGCCACCCCCACCCCCACCCCCACTGACCCCGCCCCCGGCCCTGGCCCTGGCCCCGGCCCCGGCCCCGGCCCCGGCCCCGGCCCCGGCCCCGGCCCCGGCGATCTTGCACTTCCTGCCCCGACAAATCGGGCAAGGTTCGCAAAGGAGGGGCCACAACTGCAAGATCGCGGGAGGCGGAACGCGGCGCGGGAGGCGGGGGGCGGCGCGGAGGCGGGGCGCGGCGCGGGAGGCGGGGGCGCGGCGCGGGAGGCAGCGGTGCGGGTGTACGCGACAGCTCGCGGCCACGTCCCGGGCAGTTCCGGGAGTGGCCGCGAGCTGTCGCGTACGGGGACGTCCGGTCAGTACCGCACCTGTTCGCGCGACTGCTGCGCCTGGTCCTTCACGTCCTGCGCGGCGGAGCGTGTGTCGTCCTTGACGGCGTGCACCGCGTCCTGCGCGGTGGACTTCACCGACTCGGTGGCGTGCTGCGCCGGCTCGCGCAGCTCCTCCTTGAGCTCGCTGGCCACCTCGCCCAGCTTCTCCTTCACCACCCCGGCGTGCTCGCCGGCCTTCTCCTTCACCTGCGTCGCCACCTGCTGCTCGCGGCGGGTCGCCGGGATCAGCGAGGAGGCGAGCCAGCCGACGCCGAACGCGATCAGGCCGGCGGCCAGCGGGTTGCCCTCGGACTTCTGGCGGATCACGTGCGGGGCCCGGTGCGCGGCGTCGCTGACCGTCGAGGCGGCCGAGTGCGCCTTGTCACCGACCGCCGCGGCGGCCGAGTGCGCCTTGTCGCTGACGGCGGACGCCGCCGACGAGGCGTGGTCGCCCACCGAGTGGGCGCCGTGCTTGGTGCTGTGACCCAGGTCGGAAGCGGTTCCCATCACCTTGTCCCTCACATTCTGCAGTGCGTTGCGGGCCCGCTGCTTGCGGTCGTCGACGATGCGGGCGGGGCTGACCTTGTACGCCAGCGCGTCCACGTCGGAGCTCAGGTTGCTCCGGGTGGCTTCGATCTCCCGGCGGATCTGGTCCGGGTCGGTGCTCATCGGGTGACCTCCTGCGGGTGGGGCTTGAGCGCGTCGGGAATCCGCTGCACGCTGTCGTTGGTCTGCTTGAGGCCGCGGATCCGCTCGGCGTTCTTCTTGGCCATGGAGTAGAGGACCGCGGCGATCGCGCCCCAGATGACGGCCACGATCAGGGCCGCCCAGCCGGCGTCCATCACGTTGGACAGCCCGGCCCAGAGGGCCAGCGACAGGAACAGGGCCACCATGTAGCCGCCGAAGCCGGCGCCGCCGAAGAAGCCGGCGGCCTTGCCCGCTTTCTTGCCCTCCTGGCGGATCTCGGCCTTGGCGAGTTCCACCTCCTGCCGCATCAGGGTGGACAGGTCGGTGGTGACCTGGCGCATCAGCTCACCGATCGAGCTGCTCCTGACCTCGTCCGCGTCGTGGGGGTGGTAACCGGAGTTCAGCCCCGACCCCTGCGTCGGCATGCTCATGCCGCCGCCTCCCTTCGGATGACTCGTGTGCTCACGGACGGGTGGTCCCGCTCGACGGCACGCCCGGCAGCGGGTCGGTCTGGGTCACCGGCGGCAGCGGCTGGCCGACGCCGCCGGCCGGGTCGGCGTAGCTGGTGGTGGTCTGCGGGTCGGCGTACGCGCCCGGGGTCGGGTCCAGGTAGCCACCCGGCGGTACGGCGTCCGGCACCGTGCGCGGGGCCGGCGTCGTCGGGATGACCGCGGTGCGGTCGGGGTCGTAGCCGGCGCCGTACGCCTGGTGGCCGGTGCCGTTCTGACCGTCGCCGGCCGCGGAGATGTTCTTGGTCAGCCGGCCGGCGAGCACACCCAGCACGGCCGCGCCGACGAGGAAGGTGCCGGGGTTGCGGCGGGCGTAGTCGCGGACCTCGGCGATGAGGTCGCCGGGCTCCCGCTGCTCCAGCCAGCCGGCCACTCCGTGCACCCGGTCGGCGGCCTGGCGGGCGATCTCGCTCACCGGGCCGGCCTGGCCGCCCTGCTCGGCCATCGCGCGCATCTCGTCGGCCAGCGAGCGGAGCCCGCCGGCGGCGCGCCGCTGCTGCTCGCCGGCCTGGCCGGCGACCTGGGTGCGGGCCTCGCCGAGGAGGTTGCGCGCCTGGAGCTTCGCCTCGCCGACGACCTCCCGGCCCTGCTGCTTGGCCGTCTCGGCCACGGCGCCGCCGGCCTGCTTGGCCTCGGTGCCGACCTGACGGGCCTGGTCGCGGACTCCGCCGCCGTTGGTCGACTCCTGCCCGTACGTGGAAGTCGTGGGTGACAGATCGTAAGTCATGATTTCCCTTCCGCTCGGAAAGTCGTCGCGGTTGTGCTGGGGGGATGCGTCGGCCGTTCCTGCCGTCGCCTCCCTTGACCTACCCTCCGTCGTCGTTTCCATACCTCGTTCGTGACTTCTCCTGCGCCCCGTCGCCGAGGGCTACAAAATGGAGGATCGTCGGGTCGGGTATCGGAGTCGTCGCACAACGTGACGGCCGGTGGGTCGCGACCGGCGCCGCGGGCAGGGCGTTCCGCGGGTCCACGGAGGTGACATCGATGGCACGGAACGCACGCGGCGGCGCCCGGGGGCCGAAGCCGCGGGTGCAGCTGGCGGCCTTGGCCGCGGCCGGGGTCTTCCTCCTGGTCGGCGTGCTCGGGTTCGTGCCCGGCGTCACCACCGACTACGGCGACATGACGTTCGCCGGTCACCACTCCGAGGCCCGGCTGCTCGGCCTGTTCCAGGTGTCGATCCTGCACAACGTGCTGCACCTGGGCTTCGGGCTGGCCGGCCTGGTGCTGGCCCGCAGCGTCGCCGGGGCGCGGGTCTTCCTCGCCGGCGGCGGCGCGCTCTATCTCGGCCTGTGGCTGTACGGCCTGGCGATCGACCGGGAGAGCGCCGCGAACTTCATCCCGGTCAACGACGCCGACAACTGGCTGCACCTGGTCCTCGGCTTCGGCATGCTGGCCCTCGGCCTGCTGCTGTCCAACCGGGTGGGCACGGGCACCGCCCTGGACGACCCATTCGACCGTCCCTGACCCCCTCGCCGGCTCTGCGGCGTTTGCCCGGCTCGTCTTCCGGGCACCGAGGATCAAGGACCGTCGACAAGGAGGTCGTCATGCCTCGTTGGCTGCGCGACAACGCGCTGACCATCGCCATGTTCGGCGCTTTCCTCGTCTTCCTGGTGCTGCAGAGCGTGTTCGGCTGGCAGACCCGCAACGAGGAGCTCGTCGAGTTCGGGGCCGAGCCGACGAGCTGGGCGGCGTACCTGAGCAGTGGTCACTTCATGGAGTCCGTCTTCGAGAACTGGGAGTCGGAGTTCCTCCAGATGGGCGGCTACGTGCTGCTCACCGCGTACCTGGTGCAGCGCGGCTCGGCGGAGTCGAAGCCGGTGAAGCAGACCGACCGGCCCGAGGACGACGAGCGTCGGGCCACCGCCGACTCGCCCTGGCCGGTGCGCGTCGGCGGCCTGCCCCTGGCGATCTACCGGAACAGCCTCTCCATCGCGCTGCTGCTGATCTTCGCCGGCTCGTTCGTCGGCCACCTGCTCGGCGGCACCGCCGAGTACAACGAACAGCAGGCGCTGCAGAGCGGGGCGCCGCCGATCGGCGTGTGGGAGTTCTTCGGCACCAGCGAGTTCTGGTTCCAGTCCATGCAGAACTGGCAGAGCGAGTTCCTAGCCGTCGGCACGCTGATCGTGCTGAGCATCTTCCTGCGCCAGCACGCCTCGCCCGAGTCGAAGCCGGTCACGGTGGCGCACGCGCACACCGGCGACTGACCGGAGACCGCCACCTAGGCCTCCGCGGGCCGGGAAGGCCACGAGCCACGAGCCGCGAGCCGGGCCCGTCGCGGCCGCCGCCGAGGCCGGCCGCCGTCAGGCCGGGACGGGCAGCCGCTTGGCGAAGCAGACGCTGTACGGGTTGTCGACGTACTCGCCGTAGACCGGGATCGGCTCGTATCCGCAGGAGGTGTAGAGGCCGATCGCGGCCGGCAGGTAGGTCGCGGTCTCCAGGCAGACCCTCGGGTGCCCGTACTGGTGGGCCATCTCCTCCAGGGCGGAGAGCAGTTGCCGGGCGATGCCCCGCCCCCGGTACGCCGGGCGCACGTACATCCGCTTGACCTCGCCGCTGCCGTCGGGCAGGGCCTGCAGGCCGCCACAGGCGACGGCCCGGCCGTCGACCACCACCGCCAGGTACCGGATGTCGTCGTGGGTGAGCGTCGCCTGACCCTCCAGCCCCCCGTCGGCCTCCCGCAGCTCACGCTGCTGGGCGACCACCAGAGTGGCGATCTCCGGGTCGGTGGCGGGACGCGTCTCGATCAGCATCCCGCCACGTTAGGACGGCAGCGTTTCGCGCAGGTTTCCGTGAACCGTCGCGGCCACGGAGCGCAACGAGCTATTCGACGTCGTCGGCAACGTCGTCCGAGAGGTCGGCGTCGGTGCCCTCGATCTCGTCGGTCGACCGCTGCCGGCGGGCCTTGCGGGCCGCCAGGCGCTCCGCCGCCGAGGCGCGCGTCGACTTCTCCTCCAGCCGGACGTCGGTGCCCCGGTTGCCCGGGACGAAGTCGACGCCGGCGTAGAGGGTCGGCTGCCAGTCGAACTCGCGGTCGCCGATCCGGACCAGGTCGCCGGGCTCCGCGCCGGCCTTGCCGAGCTTCTCCTCGACGCCCAGCCGGGCCAGCCGGTCGGCCAGGTAGCCGACCGCCTCGTCGTTGTCGAAGTTCGTCTGCCGCACCCACCGCTCGGGGCGGACGCCGCGCACGACCCAGGCGCCGTCCGGCGCGGCCTCGATCGTGAAGCCGGCGTCGTCGACCGCCGTCGGCCGGATCACGATCCGGGTCGGCTCGGCCGGCGGCGCCGCGCTGCGCGCCTGCTCCACCAGCTCGGCCATGGCGTACGTCAGCTCCTTGAGCCCTTCCCGGGTGGCCGCGGAGACCTCGAACACCCGGAAGCCGCGCTCCGTCAGGTCCGGGCGGACGATCTCGGCGAGGTCCCGGCCGTCCGGCACGTCGACCTTGTTGAGCGCCACCAGCCGGGGCCGGTCGGCCAGGCCGCCGTACTCGGCCAGCTCGGCCTCGATGGTGTCGATGTCGGCGACCGGGTCCCGGCCGGGCTCCAGGGTGGCGGTGTCGATCACGTGCACCAGCACCGAGCAGCGTTCGATGTGCCGCAGGAACTCCAGGCCGAGGCCCTTGCCGGTGGCGGCCCCGGGAATCAGGCCGGGCACGTCGGCGACCGTGAAGGTGTGGTTGTCCACCCGGACCACGCCCAGGTTCGGCACCAGGGTGGTGAACGGGTAGTCCGCGATCTTCGGCTTGGCGGCGGAGATCACCGAGATCAGCGACGACTTGCCGGCCGACGGGAAGCCCACCAGGCCGACGTCGGCGACGCTCTTGAGCTCCAGCACCACGTCGAGCTGCTCGCCGGGCTCGCCCAGCTCGGCGAAGCCGGGGGCCTTGCGCCGGGCGTTGGCCAGCGACGCGTTGCCCCGGCCGCCGCGCCCGCCCCGGGCCACCTCGAAGGTCGTGCCGGCGCCGACCATGTCGGCCAGCACGGTGCCGTCGGGCGCCTGCACGACGGTGCCGTTGGGCACCTTCAGCACGAGGTTTCGACCGTTGGCGCCGTCGCGGTTCGACCCGGCGCCGCCCTTGCCGTTCTCGGCCTTGACGTGCGGGCGGAAGTGGAAGTCCAGCAGCGTCGTCACCTGCGGGTCGACTTCCAGGGACACGCTGCCGCCGTGCCCGCCGTTGCCGCCGTCGGGGCCACCGAACGGCTTGAACTTCTCCCGGTGGATCGAGACACAACCGTGCCCGCCATCGCCGGCCTGCAGGTGCAGGACGACCCGGTCAACGAACGTCGCCACGGGCGTCAATCCTTCCAGCGAGGTCGGCGCCCCGCACGAGAAAAGCGAAGCGGGCCGGGACACGAGGTCCGCGGCCCGCTGTGCCGGAGGAACTACTGCTGCGGCACGATGCTGACGGTCTTGCGACCGCGCTTGGTGCCGAACTGGACCGCACCGGCGGCCAGCGCGAAGAGCGTGTCGTCTCCGCCGCGGCCGACCAGGTCACCGGGGTGGAACTTGGTGCCACGCTGACGGATGAGGATCTCACCCGCGCTGACGACCTGACCACCGAAGCGCTTCACGCCGAGCCGCTGGGCCGCGGAGTCACGGCCGTTACGCGAGCTGGACGCACCCTTTTTGTGAGCCATCTGAGGACGACCTACTTCCCGCTGGAGATGCCGGTCACCTTGACCTGGGTCAGCGGCTGGCGGTGACCCTGGCGCTTGTGGTAGCCGGTCTTGTTCTTGAACTTGTGGATCCGGATCTTCGGGCCCTTGGTGTGCGCGGCGATCTCGCCGGACACCGCGACCTCGGCAAGCTTCGCCGCGTCGGTCACCAGGTCGTCACCGTCGACGAGGAGCACCGCGGTGAGCTTCACCGCGTCGCCGGGGGCACCGGCGAGCTTCTCGACCTCGATCACGTCGCCCTCGGCGACCTTGTACTGCTTGCCGCCGGTCTTGACGATCGCGTACATCGGAGGCGGACTCCCTGTCGTTGAGGCTGCTAGCGTCTTTTCCCACCGTTGCCGGTCGGTCGTTCCCGCGGCGGCTCGCCGGGTAGCAGAGGCACGGCGGCGCGGGCACGCGAGAACTCGGCACACCAAAGTGCGCCGCAGGCAAGCGTACGCCATGGCGGGGCCGACGCCCAAACCGGCCCCGCAGGTCAGCGGGCGCAGAGCTGGTCGAGGCGCTGCCGGAGCCGGTCGAGCTCGGTCTCGTCGATCGCGTCGACGTCGGTGCCCAGGGTGCCGACCTCGGCCGCCATGTCCGCGAGGAGCGTCTTGAGCTGGGCGTCCTCGGCCCGGCCCGACTCCCGGCGCAGCGCGGCCCGCCAGCCGGTCAGCGCCGCGGAGATGCGCTTGCGGGCGGCCTCGGCGGCCGTGCCGTCGTTCGCACCGACCGCCGCGACCATCTTGCCGAGTTCCTCGACGTACGTCCGCACGGCGGTGTCCCCGGCCGCCTGTGCGGCGGAGCACACCTCGGAGGCGTTGCCGCCCGCCGCCCCGCCGCCCGGGCCGCCCGTGGGGCCGCTCGACGTCGCGCCGGGGGCGGCCGGCTCCGGCCGCCCGGCCGCGCATCCGACGCCGGTGAACAGGACAGCGGTGACCGTTATGACGGCGAGCAGACGGCGCATCGTTCCTCTCCTGACCCCGGGTGCCCGGTCGTGGCCGGGGATCGACCATACGACAGGGCCCCCGCCCCGGGACATTGCCGGGGAAGGGGCCCTGCCAAACGTCGGGCTGGTCAGCCGGTCAGGGCCGGGTACGCCGCCGCGCGCCGCCGCGCCGGGACCGGCGCCGGCCCGAGCCGCCCTCCGGCTCGTCGCCGTCGGTGTCGGCCAGCGCGTCGGGGTCGTCGGGGGCGGCCAGCCGGGCGGACTCGCCCGTCTGGCTGTCGGCGACCTCGGGCGCGGCGGGGGTGTCCGCCTCGTAGCGGGACAGGTCGTAGCCCATGGTGTCGTGGTAGTCGGTGTCCGGGCCGGCCCCGGCGTCGGTCTCGACGACCTCGGCCACGGTCCGCTCGGCCGGCGCGCTCTTGCGGGCCCGCCGCCGGGACGACGCCCCGCCGCCCTGCTCCGCCGTCGCCGGGGTGGCCACGGCCGAGGCGACCGCCTTGACCTTCTCCCCCGCCCCGCCGCCGGAACGCGGCTTCTCCGGCACCGGCTCGGTGTGGATGATCAGGCCCCGGCCCTTGCAGCACTCGCAGGTCTCGCTGAACGCCTCCAGCAGGCCCGCGCCGATCCGCTTGCGGGTCATCTGCACGAGGCCGAGCGAGGTGATCTCGGTGACCTGGTGCTTGGTGCGGTCGCGCCCCAGGCACTCGGTCAGCCGGCGCAGCACCAGCTCGCGGTTCGACTCCAGCACCATGTCGATGAAGTCGATCACCACGATGCCGCCGAGGTCGCGCAGCCGGAGCTGGCGGACGATCTCCTCGGCCGCCTCCAGGTTGTTGCGGGTGACCGTCTCCTCCAGGTTGCCCCCGGAGCCGGTGTACTTGCCGGTGTTGACGTCGATGACCGTCATCGCCTCGGTGCGGTCGATCACCAGCGAGCCGCCCGAGGGCAGGAAGACCTTGCGGTCCAGCCCCTTGATGATCTGCTCGTCGATCCGGTACTCGGCGAAGACGTCGGTGGTGCCGACGTGCCGGCGCAGCCGGGCGACCAGGTCCGGCGAGACGTGCGACAGGTACGACTCGACGATGTCGTACGACTGCTCGCCCTCGATCACCAGCTCGCGGAAGTCCTCGTTGAACAGGTCCCGCACGACTCGGATGACCAGGTCCGGCTCCTCGTAGAGCAGCACCGGGGCGCCGCCCTCGGCCGCCTTGGCCTGGATGTCCTCCCACTGCGCCTGGAGCCGCTTGACGTCGCGGGCCAGCTCGTCCTCGCTGGCGCCCTCGGCGGCGGTCCGGACGATCACGCCCGCGCCGTCCGGGACCAGCTTCTTCAGCACGTCGCGCAGCCGCTTGCGCTCGGTGTCGGGCAGCTTGCGGCTGATGCCGGAGGCGTTGCCGTGGGGCACGTAGACCAGGTGCCGGCCGGAGAGCGCGATGTGGCTGGTGAGCCGCGCGCCCTTGTGGCCGATCGGGTCCTTGGTGACCTGCACGAGCACCGAGTCGCCGGACTTGAGCGCCTGCTCGATCGAGCGGGCCCGGCCCTCCAGTCCGGTGGTGTCCCAGTTGACCTCGCCGGCGTAGAGCACGGCGTTGCGGCCGCGCCCGATGTCGACGAAGGCCGCCTCCATGCTGGGCAGGACGTTCTGCACCTTGCCCAGGTAGACGTTGCCGGCCATGGTGCCCGAGGAGTTGCGGGTGACGTAGTGCTCGACCAGCACCCCGTCCTCCAGGACGGCGATCTGGGTGCGGTCGCCGCGCTGGCGTACCGCCATCACCCGGTCGACGGCCTCCCGGCGGGCCAGGAACTCCGACTCGCTGAGGATCGGCGGCCGGGTCCGGCGCTGCTCACGGCCGTCGCGGCGGCGCTGGCGCTTGGCCTCCAGCCGGGTGGAGCCGGAGACGCCCTGCACCTCGTCGACGGTCTTGCGCGGCTCGCGGATCTTGACGACGGTCGGCACGCCGTCGTCGGCCCCGGCCTCGACGTCACCGGCGCCCCGGCGGCGGCGACGCCGGCGCCGGCGGGTCAGCGCGTCGCCGCCCTCGGCCTCGTCGTCCTCCTCGCCTTCGGCCTCCTCGGACTCGGCCTCGGCCTGCGCGGCCTCCTCGGACTCCTCGTCCTCGGCGTCGTCCGCGCCGCCCTTGCCCCGACCGCGCCCGCGCCGGCCCCGGCGGCGCCGGCGGCGGGCCGCGGCGTCGTCCTCGTCCTCTTCCTCGGCGGCCTCCTCGGCCTCCTCGGACGGCTCCTCCTCGGCCTCGACCACCTCGGCCTCGCGGCGTCCGCGCCGGCGGCGGCGCACCGGCTCGACCGGCTCGGGCGTCTCCTCCTCCTCGGCGGCGGGCTCCTCCTCGACCGGCGCGGGCGTGACGACCCGGGCCAGCGGGACGTCCTCCGGCTGCGGGGCCATGAACAGCACGGTCGGCGCGGAGAGCGCGGCCCGCCGGCGGCGGGTGCGCGGCTCCGGCTCGACGACGGGCTCCGGCTCGACGGCCGGCTCCTCCTCCGCGACCGGCTCCTCCTCGGCGGGCGGGGTCACCGCCACGCCCGGCGGGACCTCGCCCGAGCGGGCCTCCGCGCCGCTGACGGCGACGGGTGCGGCGGCCCCGAACTCGGTGCCCGCCTCCGGCGTGGTCGCGGCGGCTCCGACTTCACGGGGTCGAGTTGCAGACCCCGATCCGAACTGAGACCGGCTTTTTGGGATTCGCTCCAC
>NZ_JBSGDY010000127.1:0-18733 GCF_053602615.1 Micromonospora sp. NPDC004336 | reverse complement strand
TCCATCCACCTCTCCCTCAAACCCCCCCTCCCCACCCCCCCCCCGCCCCCACGGCCCGCCCCCCCCCCCCCCCCGCCGGGGGGCCCCCCGGGCCCGCGCCGTTATGGTCGCCGCACCGGCCGCCGACGCGGCGGGCCGGCGGCACGGCCGGGGCGAAGGGGTGGTGACGGTGGCGGACGCGGAACTCCTCGTCGAGGTCGCGGGTGCGGTGGCCACGGTGGTGATCCACAACCCGGCCCGGCGCAACGCGATGACCACCGGGATGTGGCGGCGGCTGCCGGAACTGCTCGACGGGCTGGAGGGCGACCCCGCCGTCCGGGCGCTGGTGCTCACCGGCGCCGAGGGCACCTTCTGCGCGGGCGCGGACCTGGGCGACCTGGACGACCTGTTCGACGGCGGGGACCTCACCCTCGCGGTCGCGGCCGAGGAGCGGCTGGCCGCGTTCGCCAAACCGACCGTCGCCGCCGTCCGGGGCGCCTGCGTGGGCGGCGGCTGCCAGCTCGCGGTCGCCTGCGACCTGCGGATCGCCGCCGCCGACGCGCGGTTCGGCGTGCCGCCGGCGCGGCTCGGCCTGGTGTACCCGGCGACCACCACCCGGCGGCTGGCCCGGCTGGTCGGCCCGGCCGCCGCCAAGCACCTGCTCTTCACGGCCGAGCTGATCGACGCCGAGCGGGCGCTGCGGATCGGCCTGGTCGACGAGGTGCTGCCACCCGACCGCCTCGCCGCCCGGGTGGCCGAGCTGACCGCCGCCGTGGCCGCCCGGTCGCAGCTCAGCGTGGCGGCGGCCAAGGAGATCATCGACGGCCGGGCCGACGAGGACCGGGTCGCCTGGTGGCACGGGCAGGTCCGGGCGAGCGGCGAGGCCCGCGAGGGCGTCGCGGCCATGCAGGAGCGCCGCCCGCCCCGCTTCGGCTGGACGCCGGGCTGACCGGGCGGGCTGACCGGGCTGACCGCCGGGTCAAGGGGCCCGCTCCGGCCCGCCCTCCCGGCCGGGGCCGTCGCCGGCGTCGGCCGGGCCGGCCGAGCCGCGCCCGACACGGTCCGCGCGTGGGTGGTGTCGGACGGTGCGGTGGGGCAGGCTGTCCGCTGTGCAGCGTGATCAGTTGCTCGCGGGCCGCTACCGGCTCGGCGAGCGTCTCGGCAGGGGCGGCATGTCCGTGGTCCACCGGGCACACGACGAGGTGCTGGAACGCGACGTCGCGGTGAAGGTGCTCGTCGCGGCCGACCAGTCGGCGCGGCGGCGGATCCAGGACGAGGCGAAGGCGGCGGCCCGGCTCTCGCACCCGAACGTCACCGGCGTCTACGACTACGGGGAGTCCCTCCTCCACGGCCGGTGGGTGCCCTTCGTCGTCATGGAGCTGCTCTCCGGCCGTACGCTCGCGCAGCGGCTGGCGGCCGGGCCGCTGCCGCCCCGGGAGGCCGTGCGGGTGTGCGCCGAGGTGGCCGCCGGCCTGGCCGCCGCCCACGCCCAGGGGCTGGTGCACCGCGACGTCAAGCCCGAGAACGTCGTGCTGACCCCGACGGGCGCGAAGGTGCTCGACTTCGGCATCGCGGCCGTCGCCGGCGCACCCGAGATCGACTTCGAGGGGCGGCTGCTCGGCACCCCGGCGTACCTGGCCCCCGAGCGGCTCGCCGCCGGCGAGGTGCTGCCGGCCTCCGACGTCTACGCGCTCGGCCTGCTCCTGCACCAGGTGCTCGCCGGGCGGCTGCCGTGGCACGGCGAGACGCAGACCGGGATGCTGCGCGCCCACGCGTACGCCGAGCCGGGCCCGCTGCCGGCGGTCGACGGCATGCCCGCCGAGGTCGACCGGCTGTACCGGCGGTGCGTGGCGAAGGCGCCGGGCGACCGGCCCTCGGCCGCCGAGGCGGCGCGCGTGCTCACCGGCGCGCTCGCCCGGATGCCGGCGGCGGGGCAGCCGGACGTCCCGGTCGCGCACCCGGACCTCCCGGTCGCGCACCCGGACGTCCCCGTCGGGCAGCCGGGCGTCCCGGTCGCGCAGCCGGGCACACCAGCCGGACGACCGGACGGGCCCGCCGGCACCGCGACCGGACCGGTGCGGCCCCCCGGGGGGTCGTCGGGGGCCGGCGGGGCCGACGGCCGGCCGGCACGCCGGGGCTGGGGGTCGCGGCGCGGCTCGCGGGTGCTGGCGGCGCTGGGCGCGGCGCTGGTCGGGGCGGTGGCGGTCGCCGGCGCCCTCGGCGACCCCTCGGTCCGGCGGCCCGGCGCGGCCGGCGACCCGCGCACCGGCATCGGTACCGGCACGGTGGGCTCCACCAGCGTCGCCCTGCCGGTCACCGCCGACGCGCCCAGGCGGCCGGCCGCCCCCGACGCCGGGCCGCCGGTCGGGTCGGCGACGGCCGGCCGGCCCAGCCCCGGGCCGGTCGCGCCCACCGGGGCGAAGCCCACCGGCGCCAGCCCGACCGCCCCGGCGCCCACCGGCGGCGCCACGCCGCCGCCCCCGGCCCGGCCGTCCGAGGTGGACGTCGTCGCCCGGGGCGGAGTGGTGACGGTCCGCTGCGACGGGAAGCTCGTCGTGGTGGTCGACGTCGCGCCGGCCGCCGGCTACCGGGCCGAGACGTACGCGCCGGGCCCCGCGCGGGAGGTGCGGGTCGAGCTGGTCTCCGCCGAGGGCCGCAGCCTGGTCACCGTGCGCTGCGCCAACGGCCGCCCGGTGCCCCGGGTCAGGGAGAAGGGCCGGTAGTCGCCGTCCGTGGCCCCGCCCCGGGGAAGGGGCCGGCGGGCGCCGCGCCGGGAGTCGTACCCCCGACGCGGCCCCCCGTTCCCGCCGGCCGGTCCGTCACCGCCCGGCCAGCGCCGCCCAGCTCGGCGTCGCCGGCTCGCGCCGCAGCGGCATGCCCGCCTCGGCCGGCGTCCGGTCGCCCTTGCGCTGGTTGCACTCGTAGCAGGCGGCGGTCGTGTTCCGCCACGTGTTCCGGCCGCCGCGCGAGCGGGGCAGGACGTGGTCGATCGTGCCGGCCGGCCCCCCGCAGTACGCGCAGCACCGCCCGTCCCGCCGCAGCACCCCGGCCCGCGACCAGGCCGGCCCGGCGCTGAACCGCCAGCGGGTCACCACGTAGCGGACGAGGCGGACCACCCGGGGGACCGGGAAGACCCCGATCAGCCGGCCCGGTTCGGCCTCGTGGATCTCGGCGACCCGGCGGCAGAGCATCCGGATCGCGTGCTTGACGGTGACCCGGTGCAGCGGGCCGAGGTCGGCGTTGACGACGAGGACGGCGTCCACCGGTGTCTCCCTTCGTGACGGTGACGGGTCTCGCCGGGCCGGACAGCGAAAGAGCCGCCCGGTCCGGGTGGTGCGGACGGGCGGCTCGACGTCGTGCGGGCACGCGTCAGTCGGGCCGGCCGCCCCCGGGGCCTTCGGCTCGGCAACCGCCGCCGGACGCCGGGTGCGCCCGACCGGGCAGCCCCGACGGCACGCGGGTGACGTGCGGCATCGGCATGAACGGCTCCCGGGACGGTGGTTGACCTTGCGGGATCACGGTAGGTCGGCGGGCGACACACCGGCAACGGATTTCGATCGAGGGACCGCCTCGTCGGGGCGGCGCTGCCGGCGGGCCCGGCCGGCGGCCCGCGCGGCGACCAGCGGCCGGTCGATCCGCAGCGCCATCCGCACGGTCAGCTCGCTCTCCAGCAGCGGCCGGTTGACCTCCCCGGCGACCGCCAGCGCCGGCCCGGAGACCGTGCGCCAGATCGCGGCCGTCCCCGCGCCCAGCCCGAGCAGGGCCACGGCGGCCCGGGTCGCCGGGGAGCCCGCCGCCGCGAGCGCGCTCACCCCCACCACGGCGAACAGCACCGCCAGCAGCGGTACGAGCACCGGCCAGAAGATCCCCCGGGCGGCCTGCACCACCAGCCACCGGTCGCGGATGATCAGGTTGCGGGCGACGACCGCGTAGTCCTCCTCGTCCAGCAGGTCCCTCGGGTGCAGGCCGCCGGTGAGCACGCCCCGCCACAGCTCGCCCTGGTTGCGCAGCTCCCGGGCGAGGTCGGCCAGCCCCGCCTCGGTGTGGTCGCCGACGCCCGCCCGGGCGACCGCCGACGCCCACGTGGCCAGCGAACGGCGGACCACCGCGGCCGAGTACGGGGGCAGCACGCTGGCCAGCTCGCCGAGCCACCGGCTGAGCTGGATCTGCCGGCCGCCGAAGCGGCGGGTGACCTGATCGGCGTCGCAGTGCCGGACGGTGTCGGCCAGCGAGCGCCCCAGCCGGTACGCCAGCCCCACCCGGTGGTTGGTGGCCATCGTCCAGCGCAGCACGTCCACGTTCAGGTCGTCGAGGGCGAGCAGCAGGTCGTCCCGGGCCCCGCCGGTCACCCGGTCCCGCGCCTCCGCGGTGCAGGGCGCGGGGCCGTCGCGGCGGGTCAGCTCGGCGATCTGGCCGAGCGCCACCTCGACCCCGTCGAGGTACATCAGCATGCGCCGCCGCCCCGACATCTCGGTCAGGTTGGACAGCTTCGCCGGGGCGCCCGCCGGCCGGTCGTCCGCGGCGTCGAGCGGCTCGGCGGTCTGCGCGTGGTGGTACGCGTCGGCGAGCCACCAGCCCAGCCGCAGGGCGGTCACGATGCAGGCCCGCTCGTCCCGGATCAGCGGGTACGCGTCGTCCCGCGGCACGTCGGCGACGAGCGGCCCGTCGTCCCCGCGCGGCGACATCCCCGTGACCTCCCGGCTCACCCAGAAGATCAGCCTAGGGGAGCCCGGTGACCTTTTTGCCCGTTTTGCTCAACCCCGTCGGGCGAGCAGGCCGCGCGGGCGGACCGAGTGGACCGGCTCGGCCGCGCCGCCCTCCGCCCGCAGGATGTGGTTGGCCGCCAGGATCCCCGTCGCCGCCGAGCGCTCCATCAGCGCGCTCGGGAACTCCGTCCGGATGCCGTCGCCGGCCAGGTAGAGCCCGTCGGCGTCGGTGCGCACGCCCGGCCGCCAGGCGTGGCTGCCCGGCGTGAACGCGGGCGCCTGCGCCTCCACCCGGGCGCGCAGCTCGCGCACCCGCAGCCGGGCCGCCTCCGGCCAGAGCGCCGTCAGCTCCACGCGCATCCGCTCGGCCAGCTCCCCGGCGGGCACGCCCTCCTCGCAGGCGTACGCGTGCAGCTCCAGCACCGAGCCGCCGGTGCGCCGCGCCCAGCGGCGGGACTCGTTCTCCAGCCGGTGGTAGAGGGTCACCGAGTCCAGGGTGGGCTGCCGGGACACGCCGCTGAACACCGCCCGGTCGGCGGCCACGTCCCCGTCGCACCAGAAGCGCGCCACCGCGTACGGCGGGCCGGGCCGGCCGAACGCGGGCATCCGCCCCACCAGCGCGGGCGCGTGCTCGGCCAGGCCGGGCGAGGCCGCGACCAGCGCGGCCAGGGCGGGCGGGTCGACGGCGAGCACGACGTGCCGGGCCGGGTACGACGTGCCGTCGGCGGTCGCCACCCGCCAGCCCCCGCCGTCGCGGGTCAGGCCGGTGGCGGCGGCGCCCGTGACCACCCGCCCGCCGTGCTTCCCGACGTGCCGGGCCAGCGGCTCCCAGATCGCCGTCGCGTAGTCCTCGTCGGGGCAGTCGAAGGCCAGCCCCTCCGGGTTGCCCAGCAGGTAGAAGTGGAACTGGGCGATCATCTCGGCGGCCGACATCTCCGCCTCGTGGTTGAAGAACGAGTGCGAGAAGACCTCGAAGAGCATCGCCCGGGCCCGGTCGGGCAGCCGCAGCGAGGTGAGCAGCTCGTCGGCGGTGGTGTCGTCGAACTCGGCGTAGGTGCGTTCCGGGTCGTACGTGAGCAGCGGCAGCGCCGCGTCCCGGTCCATCCCGCGCAGGTCGCGCAGGCGCAGGCTGGGGCTGCGCAGCAGCAGCGCCAGCAGGTTCGCCGGCGGCGCGGGCGGCAGCCGGCCGAACTCCTCGGTCGGCCACCGCTCGCTGAGGATCGGGTAGCCCGGGACCGGCCTGAGGAAGCCCAGCCCCGGGTCGGCGCGGCGCAGGATCGACCGCCAGTTGTAGTACTGCCGGAAGAACGCGTGGAAGCCGTGCTCGTTCGTCTGGGTGGTGCCGTCGGCGAGCGTCTCCGGCCAGGCCCCGAGCCGGCCGCCGAGGGTCGGCGCGGCCTCCAGCACGGTCACCGCCACCCCGCGCTCGGCGAGCACCACCGCCGCCGACATGCCGGCGATGCCGCCGCCGACCACCACCGCCTCGACGGGACGGGGCACGCGGGGGGTGCCGCCGCCGCCCGGGTCCACCTCGTGCTCGCGTACGCCGATGAGCCGACCGACCACTTGCGACAGCGCCATGTGCACCTTCCCGCCCGGGTGGAACCCCAGTCTGCCCGCTCAGGCGTCGGGCGGCAGCAGACAGCGCCGTTCCCGGTCCGAGGCGGGCCAGACGTACTCCAGGTCGGGCGGGACGTCGTCGCCGAAGATCGGGCCGTAGTGCCCCGGGTCCTTGCGCAGCAGCGACGAGCGGTGGCTCAGGTGCAGGTCCTCGCGGCCCAGCCAGGGCGGCAGCTCCCCGGCCTCGGCCAGCTCCGCCTGGGTGCGGACCAGGGTCAGGCCGCAGGCGGCGGCCAGGTCGGTGGTCATCGTGGCCGCGCAGGTGTCGGCCCGGCCCGGCTCGCACCAGACCGCGCACATGTCCAGCCCGTACCGGGTGAGCGCCTCCTCGTACCCGGCCCACATCTTCACCGCCGGGTGGTTGCGCCAGCCGTACGTGGGGCGGGTGAGCCCGCGCAGCACCTGGATGGTCTCCACCCGCTGCTTGCCCAGCCGCTTCTGGTCCAGCGTCCGGGCGCTGGCCACGAAGTCCGGGTACGGCAGGAACGTCTGCATGGCGCTGGTCTACCCGCCAGCGGGCCGCGAAATCTGCCGGAACGGCGACGACCCGCGGGGCGACCGGCGGGTCGTGATCACGGGGCTGCGCGGGGCGCGACCGGCTGACTACGATGCGGCAATGGCGGAGCCCCTGCTGGATCGTGCGCGGCGGGCGGGGCGTCGGCTCCGGGTCAACGGGGACGCGCGGGCGCACTACGTGGTCTGCGGCCGCGACGCCCTGGCCTACTGGGTGGTGCGGGCGCTGCTCGCCACCGAGCTCCAGGCGACCGGCCGCGTCCGGATCACCCTCGTGGTGCCGGAGCGCCCGCGCTCCGACGAGCCGGACGGGCGGGACCTGCAGGGCGTCGAGGTGGTGCGGGCCGACCGGCTCGACGAGGTCACCTTCCGGCGGGCCGGCCTGGCCGGCGCCGACGGGCTGGCCCTGCTGCACCAGGACGACGTCGGCAACATGCACGCCGCGCTCTGCGCCCAGGAGGTCGAGCCCCGGCTGCGCCTGGTGGTGCGGATGTTCAACACCGGCCTCGCCAACGGGGTGCGGCAGATCTTCCCCGACTCGGCCGTGCTCTCCGACGCGTCGATGGCCGCCCCCGCCTTCGTGGCCGCCGCGCTCGGCGAGGTCGCCCCGACCCACTTCCGGCACGGCGGGCGCACCCTCTACGTGGCCCGCCGCGACGACGTACGCCCGGGCGACGTGGTCTGCGGGGTGGCCGACACCCGCGACCCCCAGCAGGTCCGGGTGCTGCCCGCCGACGAGTCCGCCGCCGACGTGGTGCTCGCCGAGGCGACCGGGGCGCCGCCCGGCACCGAGGTGGCCGCGCGCCGGCTGGTGCGGGCCCGGCGGCGGCGCCGCCCGGTCACGGTGCTGCTCCGCGCCGTCCGCAGCTTCGCCACCCGCAAGATCGGCATCGCGGTCATCACCCTGCTCGCCGTGATCGGGGCGCTCGGCTGGCTCAACGGCCACGCCACCCACGCCAACTGGGGCGACTCGCTCTACCTCACCCTCGTCACGACCCTGAGCGGGCAGGATCCGGATCCGAACAAGCCGGTCGCCCAGCAGGTCATGCAGGTGGTGCTCAACCTCGCCGGCCTGGCGCTGATCCCACTGATCACCGCCGTGGTGGTGGACGGCATCGTCAACGCCCGGCTCGCGCTGCACTCCGGCCGCATCCAGCCGGAACGCTCCCGGCATGTCGTGGTGGTCGGGCTGGGCAACGTCGGCACCCGGGTGATGGCCCAGCTCTGCGACTTCGGCGTCGAGGTGGTCGCAATCGACAAGGTGCCCGAGCCGCGCGGCGCGGCCCTGGCCCGGCGCCTCGGGGTGCCGCTGATCGTCGGCGACGCCGCGCTGGAGGAGACCCTCCAGGCGGCCTCGGTGGGCAACTGCCAGGCGCTGGTGGTGGTCTCCACCGACGACGAGACCAACCTCCAGGCGGCGCTCAACGGCCGGGCCGTCAACCCGGAACTCCAGGTGGTGCTGCGCCTCTTCGACGGCCACTTCGCCGAGCGCGTCCAGCAGGCGTTCGGCATCGGCGTCTCGCGCAGCGTCTCCTACCTGGCCGCGCCGTCCTTCGCCGCCGCGCTGCTGGACCGGGCGGTGATCGCCACCATCCCCGTCGGCCGGCACGCGCTGCTGGTCACCCAGGTCTCCGTCGCCGCCGGCTCGTCGCTGGACGGGCGGCCGCTCGCCGCCGTCGGGCGCGCCGAGAGCGTACGCCTGCTCGCGCACGCCCGGGCCGGGCAGCGCCTCGACTGGGCGCCCGACCCGCGCCTGGTGATCGTCGCGGGGGACCGGCTGACGGTGGTGGCCCGCCGGGCCGGCCTGAACGCCCTGCTCCGCGAGGCCGCGCCGCCCCCGCCCGAGGAGCCGGTCACGCCGGCGCCCCGGCTGCCCGACGAGTGACGGCCGCACCGCCGCGCGGTCAGGCGCGCCGGGGGCGCAGCGCGTACCAGGCGGCGCCGACGGCCAGCACCGCGAAGCCCGCGAGGACGCTCGACAGCGGCAGGTTGACCGCGAGCAGCAGGCAGCCGGCCAGCCCCAGCACGGCGAGCGCCCGCACCGGCAGCCGCCGGCCCGGGTCGCGGCCCAGGGTCAGCGCGGCGGCGTTGGTGATCGCGTAGTAGACCAGCACCGTGCAGCTGGAGAAGCCGATGGCGTCCCGCACGTCGCCCAGCAGCACGATCGCCACCACCACGGCGGCCACGGCCAGCTCGGCCCGGTGCGGCACCCGGCGCGTCGGGTGGACGGCGGCGAGGGCGCCGGGCAGGTCGCGGCGGCGGGCCATCGCCAGCGCGGTGCGCCCGACGCCGGCGAGCAGGGAGAGCAGCACCCCGGTCACAGCCACGGTCGCCCCGGCCCGGACGAGCCAGGCGAGGCCGGGCAGCCCGGCGGCCGTCACCACGTCGGCCAGGGGCGCGGCGGACGCGGCCAGCCGGTCGGCCCCGAGCACGCCGACGGCGACCACCGCCAGCACCAGGTAGATCGCCAGCACCACGCCCAGCGCCAGCGGCACCGCGCGGGGGATGGTCCGCTCCGGCTCGCGCACCTCCTCGCCGAGGGTGGCGACCCGCGCGTACCCGGCGAAGGCGAAGAAGAGCAGCCCGGCGGCGGTGAGCACGCCCCGCCCGGAGCCGTCGAGGTCGCCGAGCCGGTCCAGCGCCACGTCGCCGCGCGCCGCGCCCGCCACCGCGACCAGGGCCAGCACCGCCAGCACCAATCCGACCAGCACCTTCGTCGCGGTCGCGGTCTTGCCGATGCCGCGCAGGTTCACGGCGGTCACCGCCAGCACCGCGCCGACGGCCACGAGCCGGGCCTGCCCCGGCCAGAGGTACGCCCCGACGGTCAGCGCCATCGCCGCGCAGCTCGCCGTCTTGCCGACCACGAAGCCCCAGCCGGCCAGGAAGCCGGCGAACGGGCCGAGCCGCTCCCGGCCGTACACGTAGGTGCCGCCGGACTCCGGATAGCGGGCCGCGAGCCGGGCCGAGCTGGTGGCGTTGCAGAAGGCGATGAGGCCGGCCAGCACCAGCGCCGCCAGCAGCCCGGCCCCGCCGGCCGCCGCGGCCGCGGGCGCGAACACCACGAAGACGCCGGCGCCGAGCATCGAACCCAGCCCGACGACCACCGCGTCGGGTACGCCCAGCCGGCGCGCCAGTTGTTCCACGTCGGGACCCTAAGGGGCGGAGATGAACGGACGGTTCCAGTCCCGCGGCACCCCCGGCAACGGCAGGTCGTCCCAGGGCACCCGGTGCAGCACCCGGTCGAGGACGACCCCGAGCAGCAGGGCGGCCAACCCGTCGGTGAGCCAGTGGAAGTTCAGGTAGGTCGTGGTCACGAGCAGGATCGCCGGCGGCGCGAACCGGACCAGCCGGTACGCGACCGGGGGCAGCCGCCCGGCGGTCAGCGCGGTCAGCAGCACGGCGATCACGCCGTACCAGACGATCGCGTTGGCGACGTGCCCCGACGGGTAGGACATCGAGTAGGCCCCCGCCGGCAGCCGGTTGAAGATCTCCACCGCCTCGCCGGGCGGCAGGAACGGCTCCTTGACCGTCGCGCTCGGCGCGGCGCGGTCGGTCCACAGCTTGAGCGGGCCGATGGTGAGGTAGGTCAGCACGAACGCGCCCGCCACCAGCAGCAGCGGCCGGACGGAGTGCCGTCGCCAGCCCACCGCGAGGGCGAGCGCCCCGGAGACCGGCATCAGCAGCCAGCCGCCCTGGCCGAGCAGGTTGAACACCCGGGCGGTCCAGTACAGCGGCGCGGGGTCGTGTGCGTACGCCCAGTCGCTGACCGCCAGGTCCAGGTCGTGGAGCCGCCCTCTCGCGAGCGCCAGGGTCAGCGCCGCGAACCCGGCGAGCAGGAGCGCGTCGAACCACCAGCCGGCCGGCCGGACCGGCCTCAGCCGTGCTCCGGACCGTACCGTCGTGGTCTCCCGCACGGCGACCACGCTACCGGCCCCGGACGGCGCGGGACCGGGACGGGCCGGGGCGGCTGTGTGCCGAACCACGAAGGGAGGCGCTCGCCGGGATGGAGCGTCAGACTTGTACCCGTGCGGATCACCTCGGCCCTCGTCGACCCTGCGCTGCTCGACCTGCCCTGGTCGACCCCGCTCGAAGAGTGGCCGGCTGAACATCTGGTGGCGCTGCCCCAGGGCATCTCCCGGCACGTCGTCCGGTTCGTCCGCCTCGGCGGCTACGTCTACGCGGTCAAGGAGACCGGCGAGCGGGTCGCCGAGCGCGAGTACGACCTGCTGCGCGCCCTGGAGCGGATCGACTTCCCGTCGGTGGAGGCGGTGGCGATCGTCGCCGACCGGCAGACCGACGACGGCGAGCCGCTCGACCCGGTGCTGATCACCCGGCACCTCCAGTTCTCCCTGCCCTACCGGGCGCTCTTCTCGCACACCCTGCGACCGGAGACGATGGGGCGGCTGCTCGACGCGCTGGCGGCCCTGATCGTGCGGATGCACCTCACCGGTTTCTTCTGGGGCGACTGCTCGCTGTCCAACACCCTGTTCCGCCGCGACGCCGGCGCGTTCGCGGCCTACCTGGTGGACGCGGAGACCGGGGCGCTGCACCAGTCGCTCTCCAACGGGCAGCGCGGCGAGGACCTGGAGATCGCGCGGGTCAACATCTTCGGCGAGGCGCTGGACCTCCAGGCCGCCGGCCTGCTGCACGAGTCGATCGACCCGGAGGTGGTCTGCGAGGAGGTCGTGCAGCGCTACGAGCGGCTGTGGCACGAGATCACCTACGAGCAGCAGGTCGAGCGGGAGGCCCGGCACGACATAGAGGGGCGGATCCGCCGCCTCAACGAGCTGGGCTTCGACGTGGCCGAGGTGGCGATGTCGACCATCGACAACTGTCGCTACCTGATCCGCCCGAAGGTGGTCGACGCCGGCTACCACACCCGCCGGCTGCTCCGCCTAACCGGCCTGGACGCGGAGGAGAACCAGGCGCGCCGGCTGCTCAACGACCTGGACGCCTACCGGGCCGAGAGCGACCTTACCGACGAGCAGCAGGCCGCCCACCGCTGGCTGACCGAGGTCTTCGAGCCGGTCGTCCGGGCGGTCCCCGCGCACCTGCGCCGCAAGCTGGAGCCGCAGGAGCTCTTCGCCCAGATCATCGAGCACAAGTGGCTGCTCTCCGAGCGGGCCGGCCGGGACGTCGGAATGGCCCCGGCGGTGCACTCCTACCTCTCCGACGTGCTCGTGCACCGTCCCGACGAGCAGGCCGTGCTCGGCGTCGAGATCCCCACTCCCTGACCCCCGCGCCCGGCACGGACGCGGGCCGGGCGCGACCGGATTCGGCGGCGCCCGGCCGGCCGGTCACTCCACCCAGGAGCCGCCGCGCATGACCCGGACGACGTTCAGGTCGTCGTCGAGCACCACCAGGTCGGCCCGGAGCCCGACCTGGAGGGCGCCCAGCCGGTCGCCGAGGCCGATCGCGCGGGCCGGCGTGGTGGCGGCCATCCGCACGGCGTCCGCGATCGGGATGCCGGCGGCCACCGCGTGCCGCAGCGCCTCGTCCATGGTCAGGGTGCTGCCGGCGATCGCGCCGTCGCGGGCCAGCCGGGCCACGCCGTCCGCCACCGTGACGGCCTGGCCCCCCAGCTCGTAGTCGCCGTCGGGCATGCCGGCGGCGGCCATCGCGTCGGTGATCAGGGCGGCCCGCTCCGGGCCGGCCGTCGAGGTGGCGAAGGCCAGCATCCCGTCGTGCAGGTGCACGCCGTCGGCGACCAGCTCGCAGACCACGTTCGGGGCGTCGAGGAGGGCCACCACCGGGCCGGGCTCGCGGTGGTGCACCGGGCGCATCCCGTTGAACAGGTGGGTGCCGACGCTCGCGCCCGCCGCGACGGCGGCGCGGGTCTGGTCGTACGTGGCGTCGGTGTGGCCGACGGCGGCGACCACCCGGTGCGCGGTGAGCAGCTTGACCGCCTCCAGCGCGCCGTCCCGCTCGGGGGCCAGGGTGACCATCCGGACCGCGCCGCCGCCCAGCTCGATGAGCTCGGCCAGCTCGTCCGTCGACGGGTCGCGGAGGAACTCGGGGTTCTGCGCGCCGCAGCGGGCGGCGGAGAGGTACGGCCCCTCGAAGTGGATGCCGGCCAGCACCCCGTCGGTGACCAGCGGCGCGAAGGCGGCGGTGGCCGCCCGCATCAGCTCGAACGGTGAGCTGACCAGGCTGGCCAGCAGGGTCGTGGTGCCGTGCCGCAGGTGGAAGTCGGCGGCCCGCCGGGCCTGTTCGGCGTCGCCGGTGGTGAAGGTGTCCCCGCCCCCGCCGTGCGTGTGCATGTCGACGAAGCCGGGCACGATCCAGTGCCCGTCGCGCACCGACGGGTACTCGGCCACCGCCGTGATCCGGCCCCCGTCCAGCTCCACGCAGCCCTGCCGGATCACGCCGGTCGGGGTCACCACCTTGCCGTTCACCCGAGTGGCCATCACTTCTCCAGACTGTCGAGGGCGAGCAGGGCGGCGCCGAGGCAGCCGGCCTCGTCGCCGAGGGCGGCCGCGACCAGGCGCGGCTCCCGGTGGAACGTCATCCGTTCGTGCAGCGCGGCCCGCAGCGGACCCAGCAGCAGCTCGCCGGCCCGCGCCAGGCCGCCGCCGAGCACGACGGTCTCCACGTCGAAGAGGGCCTGCCCGGTGGCGAGGCCGTCGGCGAGCGCCTCGACGGTCTCGCGCCAGACGTCCGCCGCCAGCGGCTCGCCGGCCGCCGCCCGGTCGGCCACGTCGGCGGCGGTCGCCGGGATCCCGGCCAGCGCCGCGTAGCGCCGGCCGACGGCGGCGGCGGAGGCGACCGCCTCCAGGCAACCGGGGCGACCGCAGCCGCAGCGCGGCCCGCCGGGGCGTACCAGGATGTGGCCGATCTCCCCGGCGGCGCCGTGCGCGCCGGTGGCGGCCGCGCCGTCGACGACGTGGGCGGCGGCGATCCCGGTGCCGATCGCGACGAAGAGGACGTGCCGGCCGTCGCGGCCGGCGCCGAGCCGGGCCTCGGCCAGGCCGCCGGCACGCACGTCGTGGCCGAGCGCCGTCGGCAGCCCGAGCCGCGCCTGCGCCAGGTCCCGCAGCGGTACGTCCCGGAAGCCCACGTTCGCGGACCAGACCGCGACGCCGCGCGCCTCGTCGATCACGCCGGGCACGGCGACGCCGAGCGCGACCGGGGTGAGCCCGTCGGCGCGGGCCTTGCCGGCCAGCCCGTCGGCGACCGCCAGGATCGTGTCGATCACGGCGTCCGGGCCGCGCCCGGCCTCGGTGGGGTGTCGCTCGGCGTGCAGCACGGCGCCGTCCGGCCGGACCAGGGCGCACTTCATCCCGGTGCCGCCGACGTCCAGCGCGACGACGACGTCGGTCGGGCTCACGCGAGTACCACGGACCGGCTCAGGTGCCGGGGCGCGTCGGGGTCGAGGCCCCGGCTGGTGGCGAGCGCGACGGCGAACCGCTGCGCCAGGATCAGGTCGGCCATCGGGTCGACGGGCGTCCGGCCGGCGGCCCAGCTGCCGAGCACGGTGCGACAGCCGTGGGTGCGGCTGTGCACGAACGCCGCGCCCGTCGCGGTCACGTCCTCCGGCAGCCCGTCGGGCAGCTCGCCGAACGCCCAGACCAGCCGGCCGGCGGCGGCGATCGAGATCGGGCCGTGCCGGTAGTCCATCGCCGGGTACGCCTCGGCCCAGAAGGTGGCCGCCTCGCGGCACTTGAGCGCCGCCTCCTGGGCCAGCCCGACCGTCCAGCCCCGACCGAGGAAGGTGGCCTGCTCGATCCGGGTCGGGTCGATCGGCAGCGGGGCGCGGACCGCCACCTCCGCGTCGGCGGCGAGCGCCGCGATGTTGTCGCCGAGGTGGGCGCGGAGCAGGGCCAGCGCGCTCGTCGCGAAGCGGGTCTGCACCACCGAACGCTCGTCGGCGAAGGGCATGGGCACCGCCGCGTCGGCCAGCGAGGCGGCGGGGGAGGCGGGGTCGCCGACCAGGACGGTGGTGGGCACCCGCCCGCGCAGGGCGGCGAGCAGCTCGGTGACCTCGGTGGTGGTGCCGGAGCGGGTGATCGCGACCAGCCGGTCGTAGCGCCGCCCGGCGGGGAACTCGGAGGCCTGGAAGGCGTCGGTCTCGCCGTGGCCGGAGTGCTCGCGGCGGGCCGCGTACGCCATCGCCATGAACCACGACGTGCCGCAACCCACGACGGCGACCCGCTCGCCGGGACGCGGGAGGTCGGCGGTGGTGGCGGCGGCGAGCCGCGCCGCCTCCCGCCAGCAGTCGGGCTGGCTCGCGATCTCGGCGTCGACGTACGACATGAGAACTCCTACGCAGGGGGCGGTGCGCAATACGGCTCGTTAGACCCGTCTTTCGAGCGTTATTCTGCGCGAAGCCGGTTGGCCCTGGCAACCAGCCCCGTCATCGAGCAGAGCATGGTTTTGCGCCCTCGTAGTTTCGCGCACTACTGTGCACGCAATCAATCACCGACCGCGCAGTAACTGGAGGGCCTGGGGTGGACCGGTACGCCAGATGGAACGCCCTGCTCGAGATGCTGACCGACAGCGGCCGGGTCAGCGTCGAGGAGGCCGCCGAGCGGCTGGACGTTTCCCAGGCCACCATCCGGCGCGACTTCGACCAGCTCGCCCAGCAGCAGATGATCACTCGGACCCGGGGCGGCGCGGTCGCCAACGGCGTCTCCTACGACCTGCCGCTGCGCTACAAGACCGCCAAGCACTCGGCCGAGAAGCAGCGGATCGGGGCCGCCGCCGCGGCGCTGGTCTCGCCGGGCACCGTGGTGGGCCTCAACGGCGGCACCACCAGCACCGAGGTGGCCCGCGCCCTGGCCGTCCGGCCGGACCTGAACACCAGCGCCGAGGGCGCCCAGCTCACCGTGGTCACCAACGCGCTCAACATCGCCAACGAGCTGCTCGTCCGCTCCCGGATGAAGGTCGTGGTGGCCGGCGGCGTGGTCCGACCCAAGTCCTTCGAGCTGGTCGGCCCGCTGGGCGGGGCGCTGCTGCGCGAGGTCACCCTGGACGTCGCCCTGCTCGGCGTGGACGCGATCGACCCCCAGCTCGGCGCCGCCGCCCACCACGAGGGCGAGGCGGCGATGAACAACCTGATGGTGGCCCGGGCCAAGCGGGTGGTGATCATCGCCGACTCGTCCAAGCTGGGCGGGCACGCCTTCGCCCGGATCTGCCCGGTGGACCGGGTGGAGACCCTGGTCACCGACTCCGGCGCCAACCCCGAGGTGGTCGAGGCGTTCCGCGCCGCCGGCGTCCACGTCGTCTGCGCCTGAGGCGGGCCCCAGGGGGCACCCTCCCTGACGCCCGGGCCGCGGGAGCGGCCCCTTCCTTCCGCCCTGGTCGGCGCGTCGAATGCATACCCGGTACTGCGCGGCGCTGCATACCGCGTATGGTGTCGCGTGTCATATGCCCATCGGGGGAGGTGCAGCTTGTCGGCTGTCCTGGAGATCGAAGGTCTGCGCAAGACCTACAAGAGCCGTCGGCGCGGCACCCGCAACGCGCTGGACGGGTTCGACATGCGGGTCGACGAGGGGCAGGTGCACGGCTTCCTGGGCCCCAACGGATCGGGCAAGACCACCACGCTGCGTACGCTGCTCGGCCTCATCCGGCCCGACGGCGGCCGGATGACGATCCTCGGGCACGAGGTCCCGGCGGCCCTGCCCACCGTGGCGGGCCGGGTCGGCGCGATCGTGGAGAGTCCGCAGTTCTTCCCGCACTTCTCCGCCCGGGACACCCTGTCGCTGCTCGCCGGCGCGGGCGACGTGCCGGCGCAGCGGGTCGACGAGGTGCTGGAGCTGGTCGGGCTCCGCGACCGGGCCGGCGAGCGGGTCAAGACGTACTCGCTGGGCATGAAGCAGCGGCTCGCCGTCGCCTCCGCCCTGCTGAAGAACCCGCAGCTGCTGATCCTCGACGAGCCGGCCAACGGGCTGGACCCGGGCGGCATCCGCGAGATGCGCACCCTGATGCGTACGCTCGCCGAATCGGGGATGACCGTGGTGCTCTCCAGCCACATCCTCGGCGAGATCCAGCTGATCTGCGACTCGGTCACCATCATCTCGCTGGGCCGGCGGGTCGCCTTCGGCCCGGTCGAGCAGGTGCTCGCCCAGCACTCCTCCGGCGCGGTCCGGGTGCGGCTGGAGGCGGTCTCCGACCTGCCGGTCGCCGCCGAGGCGCTGACCCGCGCCGGGATCCGGGTGACCGGCCAGCCCGACCACCTGATGCTCGCCGGCGTCGAGAAGCCGGCCGCCGTGACCCGGCTCCTCGCCGAGCGGGGCCTCTACGTCAGCGAGCTCGCCCCGGTCGCCGTCGACCTGGAGAGCGTCTTCCTCGAACTGACCGCCACCGCGCCGGTACCCGGCCAGCACCGGCAGGTCGACCAGTCCACGAAGGTCGGCGAGGCCGGGCAGCCCGGCGCCGCCGCAGGAGGGTGGGGCGCGTGAGCCTCTACCGTACGGAGCTGCGCCGGCTGACCAAGCGGCGCTTCACCCGCTGGATGAGCGCGCTGGGCCTGGTGGTCCTCGCGCTCGTGGTGGTCGGCGTCTTCCTGACCAACGAGAAGATCGACGCCGCCGCGCTGGCGAAGGCCGAGCGCGCCGCCGAGCAGCAGTGGCAGCAGGACGTCCGCCACAACGAGCAGTACCGCGCGGAGTGCGAGAAGGCGAAGGCGGCGGGGACGGGCGAGCCGGGGCAGTACCCCGACGACTGCGCCATGATCCAGCCGCCGCCCCGGGAGGCGATCGAGACGGGCTGGTTCCTGCCCTCCACCTTCGACTTCCGGGAGAACTTCGGCCCCACCCTGCTGCCGCTCGCCGCGATGCTCGCGCTGGTCGGGTTCGTCGTCGGCGCCTCGTTCGTCGGGGCGGAGTGGAACACCGGCGGCATGATGAACCTGCTGCTCTGGCGGCCGAAGCGGCTCACCGTACTGCTGACCAAGCTGGCGGCGCTGCTCACCGGGCTGCTCGCGCTGGCGGTGCCCGCGACGGTGCTGTGGTTCGGCGCCTTCTGGCTGGTCGCGACCCTGCGCGGCAGCACGGCGAAGATGACCGCCGGGGTCTGGCAGTCCTTCGCCCTCACCGGGCTGCGCGGACTGGTGCTCGCCCTGATCACCGCGACCATCGGTTTCGCGCTCGCCTCGCTGGGCCGGCACACCGCGATGGCGCTGGGCGGCGTGATCGGCCTGATGGTGGTCGGCCAGTTCGGCCTCGGCATCCTGCTGGAGCTGGCCGGCGTGCGCTTCGCGGCCGCGTGGCTGCTGCCCACCTACGCGGCGGCGTGGATGGAGAAGAAGGTGACGCTGGAGAACTGGGACGTCTGCCAGGCCACCTACTACGGCGAGTGCAAACCGGAGACGCTGGACATCACCTGGCAGCACTCGTCGGCGTTGCTGGTGGTCGGTCTGACGGTGGTCCTCGGTGCGGCCCTCTGGGCGATGCGCCGGCGGGACATCTCCTGACCACGGCGGCGCGACCGGTGCTCTCCCCGGCCCGGTCGCGCCGCCACGCCTCCCGTCCCGCCCGGCGGATCTGGTGTGGCCGGGCCCGGCGGCGGGACCGGCCCGCCGTCTCGCCGAAATCGCCCAGGAGGGCGGACACGGGGCGAACCGGCGCGGTCACGTTCCGGCACGGTCGTCCGATGCGAAGCGGGTGGGCCGTCGTTAGGCTGGGGTCCCCGGTCGGCGTCGTGGTGTGCCGCCCGCCTGCCCAGGAGGAGCGCCATGCAGCCCGCCGACGCCGCCCCGGCCGCCCCCGAGCCGTCCACGGCCGACCGGGCGGCGGCGACCGGCGAGGCGCGTGACGCGGCAGGCGTCGTACCCCAGCCCAGGACCGGCCCCGGGGCCACGCTCCCGACGGTGCCGCAACCCCGGTCGGCGGCCGAGGCGGCCGTCGGTCACGCCGAGGTCGCGACCCCCGAGGCGGACCCGGCCCCGGGTCGCGCCGGGGCGGCGGTGCCGGGCC
>NZ_JBSGDY010000126.1:0-18778 GCF_053602615.1 Micromonospora sp. NPDC004336 | reverse complement strand
CCGCAGATCGGCGCGACCCTGGGCGCGGTGATCGTCAGCCTCGTGGCCTTCGCCACCGACCTGCGGGTCGGCATCGCCTGCGCGGTCTTCTTCCTGATCTACCAGCAGGTGGAGAACTACCTGATCTATCCCAAGATCATGCGCCGCTCGGTGGCTGTCAACGAGGTGGCCGCCCTGGTCGCCGCGCTGCTCGGCGCGTCCCTGCTGGGCGTGGTGGGGGCGCTCATCGCGATCCCGGCGGTGGCCGCGTTCCAGCTCATCCTGCGGGAGGTGCTGCTGCCCCGGCAGGAGTCCCGCTGACCCCGCCGGGGCGGGCGGACGGGCGGGGTCGAGGCGGTCGCCGGGGCCGACGGAGGGGCCGGGTCGAGGCGATCGCCGGGACCTCCGGAAGAGGCGGACCTGCGGAAGCGGCGGACCGGCGGAAGGGCCGGGCCGAGACGATCGCCGAGACCTGCGGAAGAGGCGGACCTGCGGAAGCGGCAGACCGGCGGAAGGGCCGCCCTGCCGCCGACCGGGTCAGCCGGCCTGGCCGGCGGGCGGGCCGGGCACCGGACGGTCGGCGAAGGAGGCCACCGTGCGGTCGGCGTACGCGCTGACGTCCCCGGTTTCCACCGGGCCGTCCCAGGTGGTCGGCAGCGGCACGGCGGCGGCCGGGTTGACCCGGCGGACCACCTCGTCCAGGACGGTCTCGGCGTCGCCGACCCAGAGGTGCTTCGCGCCGGGCACCCCGACCACCTCGGCCTGCGGCACCGCCGCGAAGCGCTCCCGCGCCTCGTCGGGCCGCAGGTAGTCGTCGAACTCGGGCACCAGGGCCGTCAGCGGCTTGCCGGAGGCGGCCCAGTGGTCGAGGTCCGCCGGGGCGGAGAAGCGCAGCGGCGGGGAGAGCAGGATCGCCCCGGTGACGGCCGGGTCGCAGCCGTACTTGAGGGTCAGGTCGGTGCCGAACGACCAGCCGACCAGCCAGATGTCCGGCAGCTCGTGGAACTCGGCGTACTCGATCGCGGCGGCGACGTCGAAGCGCTCCCCGACCGCGTTGTCGAAGGCGCCGTCGCTGGTGCCGCGCAGGCTGCTGGTGCCCCGGGTGTTGAAGCGGAGCACCGCCAGGTCGGCCAGGGCGGGCAGCCGCCACGCCGCCTTGCGGAACACGTGGCTGTCCATCATCCCGCCGTGTGTCGGCAGCGGGTGCAGGCAGACGAGGGTGGCCACCGGCTCCCGGTCCAGCGGTCGGGCCAGTTCCCCGACCAGCCGCAGTCCGTCCGCGGTGTGCAGCTCGATGTCCTCGCGGCGCCCGGGCAGGATGGTGGACGCGCGGATCGGTGTGCTCACCCCTCCAGTCTCACCCGTGCGCCCGGGCAGCGCCGGGCGGGGCGGAAACAGGGTGATCCAGATCGCTCAGCCGTAGCGGGGCGCGCCGCGCCCCCGCTGGACGACCGGGCCGCGCCGGTCCCGGGCCCGCCAGCATCCGCTGTGCCAGTGCCGCCGGTCCGTCAGGTCGCCCCGGCCGTCCGCCGGCCACGCCACCAGGTGCGCCACCCCGGGGCGGATCTCCTGGTCACAGCCGGGGCAGCGGTACGTCTTGGTGGACGCGCCGCCGCTGATTCCGCGTACCTGCCACTCGCCGTCGCGCCACTGTTGGACCGAGGCCACGCCCTGGCGGACCCGGTCGGAGTCGAGGTGCGCGGTCTCATCGCGGCGGGGTCGGTTGCGACGGGGGCTCACGCTTGCCAAGCGTACGGGCCGCCGGCGGGGATCAGCGGCGGGTGTGGTCGCGGAAGCCCCGACCGCTCTTGCGGCCCAGGTAGCCGGCCGTGACGAGGTGCTCCAGCAGCGGCGCGGGCGCGAAGCCGGGCTCGCGCAGCTCCAGGTAGAGCTCCCGCTGGATGGCCAGCGAGACGTCCAGCCCGACCACGTCGAGCAGCTCGAACGGGCCCATCGGGTAGCCGCAGCCCAGCTTCATCGCGTAGTCGATGTCGTCGGCGGTGGAGTAGCTCGCCTCCAGCATCTTGACCGCGTCGTTGAGGTAGGGGAAGAGCAGCGCGTTGACGATGAAGCCGGAGCGGTCACCGCAGACCACGCCCGTCTTGCCCAGGGCGGCGCAGACCGCGCGGGCGGTGGCGACGGTCTCCGCGGAGGTGCGGATGGTCTGCACGATCTCGACCAGCGGCATGATCGGGGCCGGGTTGAAGAAGTGCAGCCCGACCACGTCGGCGGGGCGCTGGGTGGCCATCGCGACGTCGATCACCGGCAGCGACGAGGTGGTGGTGGCGAGCACCACGCCCGGCTTGCAGATCTCGTCGAGGCTGGCGAAGAGGGCCTTCTTGACGCTCAGCTCCTCCACCACGGCCTCGACCACGAGGTCGACGTCGGCGAGGTGCTCCAGGGTGGCCGACCAGTTGATCCGGCCGAGCGCGGCGTCCCGGTCGGCCTCGCTGAGCTTGCCCCGTACCACGCCCTTGTTGAGCGAGGTCTTGACCGCCTCGAAGACCTTGGCGGACTTCTCCGCGCCCCGGGTCACCGAGACGACCTCGTAGCCGGCCTTGGCGAAGACCTCGATGATGCCGGTGGCCATGGTCCCGGAGCCGACCACGCCGACCTTCGCGATCGCGCGGGCGCCGTCGGCGAGCGCCGACTCCGTCGCCTGCGGCGTCTGCTCGTCGGGTACGACCACCGGGGAGCCCGGCCGCTCGTAGGTGTAGAAGCCCCGGCCGGACTTGCGGCCGAGCAGCCCCGCGGTGACCATCTGCTTGATCAGCGGCACCGGGGCGTGCCGGCGGTCGCGGCCGCCGCGCCGGTACATGGTGTCGAGGATCTCGTACGCGGTGTCCAGGCCGATCAGGTCCATCAGCGCCAGCGGGCCCATGGGCAGCCCGCAGCCGAGCTTCATGGCCGCGTCGATGTCCTCCCGGGTCGCGTAGTGCGACTCGAACATGCCGACGGCGTGGTTGAGGTAGCCGAAGAGCAGCGCGTTGGCGATGAAGCCGGCCCGGTCGTTGATGGTGACGTCGACCTTGCCCAGCCGCTCGCAGAGCGCCTCGACGTCGGCGACCACGTCGGCGGAGGTGACCACCGTCCGGACCACCTCGACCAGCTTCATGACCGGCGCGGGGTTGAAGAAGTGGATGCCGATCACCTGGTTGGGCCGGCTGGTCGCGACGGAGATCTCGGTGACGCTCAGCGAGGAGGTGTTGGTGGCCAGGATCGCTTCGGGCTTGCAGACCCGGTCCAGCTCGCCGAAGATCCGCTGCTTCAGGTCCAGGTGCTCGGGCACCGCCTCGATGACGAGGTCGACCGAGTGCAGCGCGTCGAGCCCGACCTGCCAGTCGATCCGGGCGAGCAGCGCGTCCCGGTCGGCCTCGGCGAGCTTGCCCTTGGCAACGGCCCGGTCCGTCGAGCCGGTCAGGGTGGCCCGGCCGCGCTCCAGCGCCGCCGCGGAGATCTCGACCGCCACGACGTCCACGCCGTTGCGCGCGAACACCTCGACGATGCCGGCACCCATGGTGCCCAGACCCACAACGCCCACGCTGGTGAACTCGCGCGCCACGACCGGCCTCCCCAATGCTCCGCACGGCCGCGTGAACGGCCACTAAGGTTATGCGCGCGAGTCTGCCACGTGACGTGCGGTTGTCGAGACGCGGTGGGATATTTCACGGGCCGCCCCGGGCGGCCGTCAGCCGGCCGTCCCCACGGTCAGCCGCAGCAGCTCGGCGACGAACTCGGTCGGCCGCTCCAGGTGCGGGCTGTGCCCGCAGCCGGGCAGCGACACCTCCCAGTACGCCCCGCCGGCCGCCGCGTAGCGCTCCAGCACCGCCCGGGTCTGCCCCACCATCGGCTGCGCCGGGCAGGCCTCCGCCCCCGGCCAGCCGGGCACCACGCCCAGCGCGCCCAGGTGGGCCAGGTCGAACAGCGAGGTGTCCGAGACGATCACGTCGGCGTCCCCGTGGATCCAGGTGACCGGCGGCTTGCCGGCCACGGCCACGAGCTCGTCGGCGATCCGGAAGTACGCCGGGGAGAGCGCGTTGAGCACGCCGCGGCGGCCGGGGGCGGTGCCGGGCCAGTTCGCCGAGTCCACCGCCGTGCCCGGATAGTTGTCGTCGCCCGTCGCCGTGCTGAGCAGGGTGTCCAGCAGCAGCTCCTCGTCCGCGCCGAGCGAGGCCGGGTCCGCCACGTAGGTGGCCCGCAGGACGTTGCGCGGGCTGGCCTGGCTGTCCGTGCCCCGGTCTCCGGCGGCCAGCCGCTTGACGAACTCCGCGTTGGCGGTGCCCGCGCCGGTGCCGGCGAAGTCGGGCGTGGTGGGCGTACCGGTCAGGTCGCGGGTGCCCCCGTAGCCGTACGGCGAGACCGGCGCGGCGAGCAGCAGCGCGGCCACCCGGTCGGGGTGGTCCACCAGCAGCCGCATGGCCACTCCCCCGCCGAGCGAGTGCCCGACCACCACCGGCCGGGCGGCGGGCGGGAACAGGGACGGCTCGTCGAGCAGCGCGGCGACGTCGTCGGAGAAGTCGGTGAGGCCCCGGGTCGCGTCCACCGGCGCGGTGTCGGTGCGCCCGTAGCCGCGCAGGTCGGGCGCGACCACCCGGAGCGTGTCGGGCAGCCGCCGCACCAGCGGCTCCCAGAAGGCGGCCGACGAACAGTTGCCGTGCACCAGCAGCACGGGCACGCCGTCCGGCGGCCCGGCCACCCGCACCGCCTGGGTGATTCCGTTGGCCGACACGAGCTGCTGTCCGGTCTCCATCCGCGGCATGCTGCCACGGCGACCCGGCCGCGTCCATGGGTGCGTCCGCCATGTTCCCTGGCCGGAGCGTGTGCGGCGGCTCAGGACGGGACCGTGCCCACCGCCGACGCGTCGGCGGCCGGGAGGGCGGGGGTGGCGACCGGCAACGGCAGCGTCGGGCGGTGGTCGCGGCGCGGTGGGCCGAAGCTCAGCCCCACCGGGTCGGTGCGCGCCACGCCCGGGTCGAAGAGGCGCAGCTCGGTGCGCCCGACCCGGATCACGTCCCCGTCGGCCAGCCGTTCCACGCCGGTGATCCGCCGGTCGTTGAGCCAGGTGCCGTTGGTCGAGCCCAGGTCCGCCAGGCAGGCGCCCTCGTCCGTCAACCAGACCTCGGCGTGCCGGCGGCTCAGGTGCGGGTCGTGCACGACGATGTCGGCCGTCGGCGCGCGGCCGATGACCTGCCGCGTGGGGCCGACCCGGACGCTCAGACCCCGCATCGCCCCGCCGGCGACCGTCAACAACGGCATCAGTTCCGGATGTTCCTCCATGGACAGTCAGCCCTCCACCCCACGCGATCACTCCGCGCGTCAGCCTGCCACCACACCGTAGTCGCCCTCGACCGCCGGGCGGTCACCTCCGCGACGCCGGGCGGACACCTCCCGTTCGCCGGTTCGTCAGCGGCCGGCCGGCTGCGGGCGCCGATCCGGCCCGGCGCCCGGGATGTCCCGCGCCGCGCGCACAGATCCGCGCCGTCGCGCTCGACGGGTCCGGCCGGCGGGGCGGGGCGCCCGCGTGCCGGCGGAATCCGGCACCGCACCGGCAGGTCGCGGGCCTACCCACGAGTAATTCTCGGGTCTAGACTTCCGCCATGACGGCTGTGCATGTCCCGGGCGCCCCGTTGATCGAGGACGGTCGACTGGTGTCGACGAGCCCGGCGAGCGGCGCCGAGGTCGGCCGCCTGCCCGTCGCGACCCCCGAGGAGGTCGGGCGGGCCGTCGACCGGGCCCGCCGGGCCGGCGAGTGGTGGGCCGGGCTCGGCTTCGCCGGGCGGAGGCAGCGGCTGCTGCGCTGGCGCGCGCTGCTCGCCCGACGCATCGAGGAACTCGCCGACCTGGTGCACGCCGAGGGGGGCAAGCCCGTCGCCGACGCCGTCGTGGAGATCGTCAGCGCCGTCGAGCACGTCGACTGGGCGGCCCGCAACGCGCGCCGGGTGCTGGGTCCCCGCCGGGTCCGCTCGCGGCTCGTGCTGGCCGAGTTCTCCGCCCACCTCGAATACCAGCCGCACGGCGTGGTCGGCGTGATCGGTCCGTGGAACTATCCCGTCTTCACGCCGATCGGCTCCGTCGCGTACGCGCTGGCGGCGGGGAACGCGGTGGTGTTCAAGCCGAGCGAATACACCCCCACCGTCGGCCAGTGGCTCGTCGACACGTTCGCCGAGGTGGTGCCGGAACAGCCGGTGTTCACCGCGGTGCACGGGCTCGGCGACGTCGGGGCGGCGCTCTGCCGTTCCGGGGTGGGCAAGGTGGCCTTCACCGGCTCGTCCACCACCGCGCGCAAGGTGATGACGGCCTGCGCCGAGTCGCTGACCCCGGTGCTGCTGGAGGCCGGCGGCAAGGACGCGATGATCGTCGACGCGGACGCCGACCTGGACGCCGCCGCCGAGGCCTGCGTCTGGGGCGCGCTCACCAACGCCGGCCAGACCTGCATCGGCATCGAGCGGGTCTACGCGGTCGAGCCCGTCTTCGACGCCTTCCTCGACAAGGTGGTGGAGCGGGCCGGCCGGTTGACCGTCGGGCCGGACGACGCCGACATCGGCCCGATCACCATGCCGAGCCAACTCGACATCATCCGTCGGCACATCGACGACGCGTTGGCCCGGGGCGGCCGGGCGGTGCTCGGCGGCGCGGACGCGGTGCAGCCCCCGTACGTGCGGCCGACCGTGCTGGTGGACGTCCCGGAGGACTCGCTCGCCGTACGCGAGGAGACCTTCGGCCCGACCCTGACCGTCAGCCGGGTCCGCGACGCCGACGAGGCCGTCGCCCGGGCCAACGCCCTGTCGTACGGCCTGGGGGGTTCGGTCTTCGGCCGGCGCCGCGCGGTGGCGATCGCCCGGCGGCTGCGCTCGGGGATGGCGTCGGTCAACTCGACGCTGACCTTCGCCGGGATGTCCACGCTGCCGTTCGGCGGCGTCGGCGACTCCGGCTTCGGCCGCATCCACGGCGAGGACGGGCTGCGCGAGTTCAGCCGGGCCAAGGCGATCACCCGCCGCCGGGCCCGGTCGCTGCTGCCCTCCACGACCTTCGAGCGGACGCCCGCCGACGTCGCCCGGCTCGTCAGGACCATCAAGACGATGTACGGCAGGTGACTGTCGGATAGCCGATCATGACGACGCCCACGTACGTCCATCGTGGTCGGAGCGGTACATTGCGTTAAATGCGCCCCCATCGATTGCGCTTCCACCTCGTCGACAGCGAACGCTCGTGGAGCGCCCGGCAGCGGCGACGGCGCGCCGACTGGCTGGTCCGGACGTTTCCCGACCTCGGGCAGATGCACGTCGTCGACCTGGGCGGCCGGCTCGGCACCTGGGCGCGGGCCGAGGTGCGGCCGGCCCACGTGCACGTGGTCAACCTGGAGCGGCCGCCGGCGGACGTGCCGGAGTGGGCGCGGGTCGACCAGGCCGACGCCTGCGACCTGCCGGCCCGGATCGCCGCGCGCCGCTACGACCTGGTCTTCTCCAACTCGGTGCTGGAGCACGTCGGCGGGCACGAGCGGCGGCTGCGCTTCGCCGACGCGGTACGCGGCCTCGCCGACCGGCACTGGGTGCAGACGCCCTACCGCTACTTCCCCATCGAGCCGCACTGGATCGCGCCGGGGATGCAGTTCCTGCCGGTGCGCCTGCGCACCGCGTTCGCCCGCCGCTGGCCGCTCGGGCACAAGCCCACCCGCACCCACGAGGCCGCCATCCACCAGGTGCTCTGGACCGAGCTGCTGGACCGGTCGCAGATGCGGCACTACTTTCCCGGCTCGCGCATCCTCGTCGAGCGGGTCGCCGGCCTGCCCAAGTCACTCATCGCCGTCCGCGCGGACGGGCTCGGTCACCGGGCGGAGGACGTCAGAAGAGCGTGAGCTCGTCGCGCTCGATGCCGCGAAGCCTGTCGTAGTCCACGACCACGCACCGGATACCCCGGTCGGTGGCGAGCACCCGGGCCTGCGGCTTGATCTCCTGGGCAACGAAGACCCCGGTCACCGGCGCGAGCAGCGGGTCCCGGTTCATCAGCTCCAGGTAGCGGGTGAGCTGCTCGACGCCGTCGATCTCGCCGCGTCGCTTCACCTCCACCGCCACCGCGCCCTGGTTGGCGTCGCGGCAGAGCAGGTCGACCGGGCCGATGGCCGTCATGTACTCCCGGCGCACCAGCGTGAACCCCTCGCCGAGCGTCTCCGGGTTGGCGGCCAGCAGCTCCTGCAGGTGCGCCTCCACCCCGTCCTTGCGCAGGCCGGGGTCGACGCCCAGCTCGTACGAGGTGTCCTGGAAGACCTCCTCCAGGGTGATCCGCAGCTCCTCGCCGGCCTTGTTGACGACCCGCCAGACACCGGGGGCCTCCTCCAGCCGGCAGGGCGGGCTCATCCAGTTGAGCGGCTTGTACGCCCGGTCGTCGGCGTGGATCGACACCGACCCGTCCGCCTTCACCATCAGCAACCGGGTGGCCGGCGGCAGGTGGGCCGACAGCCGTCCGACGTAGTCCACCGAGCACTTCGCAATGACCAACCGCACCCGACGAGGGTAGCGGAGGCTCCGGCCCGCGCCACCGAGCGGCACTGGCGTGCCGGTGCGATGCTGGGACGGTGCTCGAAGTTCTGACCGGTACCGGCCTCGCCGCCTCGGCGGGGTTGAACGCCTACATCCCCCTGCTCACCATGGGGTTGCTGGCCCGCTTCACCGACGTGATCGACCTGCCCGCCGGCTGGCAGTGGCTCGGCAACGGCTGGGTGATCGCCATCCTGGCGGTGCTGCTGCTGATCGAGGTGGTGGCCGACAAGGTGCCCGTCGTCGACCACGTCAACGACGTGGTGCAGACCGTCGTCCGGCCGACCGCCGGCGGCCTGGCCTTCGGGGCGGGAGCTTCGTCGGAGACGGTGACCGTGAGCGACCCGGCGAGCTTCTTCTCCTCGAACCAGTGGGTGCCGGTGGTGACCGGGGTGCTGATCGCCCTCGGCGTGCACCTGCTGAAGTCGGCCGCCCGACCCGTCATCAACGCGACCACCGCGGGCGTGGGCACCCCCGTTGCCAGCACCGCCGAGGACGCCACGAGCGTCGTCGTGTCGGTGGTGGCCATCCTCCTGCCCGTGCTGGTGCTGGCCTTCCTGGCCGGGCTCGTCCTGTTCGTCTTCTGGTTCCTGCGCCGCCGGTCCGACCGGCGCCGGGAACGCCAGGCGGCGCGGGCCGCCGGCTTCCGGGTCTGACCGCAGTACGCCGCCACCGGCTGCTGTGGATGTGCCGCCGGCCGGCACCCGTGTTCGGGTGCCGGCCGGTGGTCCCCCTTGTGGTGGAAGGTCCGTGTCAGCTGTTCCAGTGCTCGGCGACGAGGTCGGCGGCCAGCTGCTCCCACTGCGCGTAGTGGTCGGGGTAGGCCGACACCTGCACCGTCTGCGCGGCCTTGGTCAGCGGCAAGTCCTGCCAGCCGTCGACCTGCTTCAGGCCCTTAACCGGAGACCGCACCCAACCGGAGACCGCACCGCGACCGGAGACCGCACAGCAACCACAGCCCGCACGGAACAGCCGCTCCCCCACGCGGGCACACGGCAGGCACCGGCCGCTGGCATCATCTCCCGGTGCCCGTGAAGATCTCCCACCTTTCGTTGGCCGCGACCGTCACCGCCGTGATCGCGGCCGCGGCGCTCCTCGCCGGCCCGGCTCCGCTGCGTACACCGGCCACCGCCGGCATCCTCAGGCTTCCGGACGCGGCCTCCGCGGTCACGCCGGCTCCGGGACCGCCGGCGACACGACCGGGGCCGGCGGCGACGCCCTCGGCACCGGCGGGGGCACCGACGCCCGCCGCGATCGTTCCGGGCGCGACCCCGCGGGGGAGCAGGCCACCCGTCGTCGACCACGGACCGCGTACGGGGAACAAGGTGGCGCTCACCTTCGACGCCGACATGACGGACGCGATGCGGTACCAGCTGCGTAGCGGCGCGGTGCGGTCGTACGCGAACCTGAAGATCATCGACCTGCTGGAACGGGAGCAGGTCCCGGCCACCTTCTTCCTCACGGGCAAGTGGGTCGAGCAGTACCCCGCGGTGACCCGGCGGCTCGCCGCGAACCCGCGCTTCGAGCTGGCCAACCACACGTACGGGCACCTGGCGTTCACGCCGGACTGCTACGGCCTGCCCCGCATCGCCGAGCGGGAGATGACCGCCGACGTGGCGCGGACGTTCGACGTGGTGTCCGCGTACGGCGGGCGGCAGACCCGGTACTTCCGCTTCCCCGGGCTGTGCCACGACCGGAAGGCGCTGGCCGCGCTGGCGCCGCTCGGGCTGACGGTGGTGGACGGCGACGTGGTGAGCGGGGACCCGTTCGCGAAGTCCTGGCGGCCGGTCGTGCGGGCGGCGCTGGACGGCGTACGCCCCGGCTCGGTCATCGTCCTGCACGTGACGGAGGCGAACGCGCCGATGACGGACGAGGCGCTGCCGCACATCCTGGCGGGGCTCGCGGAGCGCGGGCTGGAGCCGGCCCCGCTGTCGGAGGTGCTCGGAGCGGGCTGAACCCGCATCGGCAACCCCTCTAAAAGCCTAAAATCGGGGCAAGACTCTATGGGAGGTCCGATGACCGCAGCAGTGGAGATGCCCCGCGTCCAGGAGTGTGTGGTCGCGGCCTGCTCGTACAACCACACGAACGACTGCCACGCCTTCGCCATCACGATCGGCAGCCCGGACCACGCGCACTGCCACACCTTCATCGAGATGCCGGCGGTCCGGGGCGGCGTGGACGGCGGCATGACGGCGCAGGTCGGCGCCTGCCAGCGCGCCGACTGCCGGCACAACGACCAGTTGGAGTGCCGCGCACCGGGGATCAAGGTGGGCCCGGACAACGACATGGCCGACTGCATGACGTACAGCAGCCGCTGACGCGGCGAGCGGAAGGGCCCCTCGTCGCCGCCTCTGTGCCGACGAGCGGGCCCTTCCGTCAGCTCAGCCCGTTGGCCTCGCGGACGACGGTGACCAGCTCGTCGATGATGCCGGTCAGGGCGAAGTCCTTCGGCGTGAAGACCCGGGCCACCCCGGCGGCACGGAGCCGCTCGGCGTCGCCGGCCGGGATGATCCCGCCGACCACCACGGGCAGGTCCGCCCGGCCGGCGGCGCGCAGCCCGTCCAGCACCGCCGGCACCGCGGCCAGGTGGGAGCCGGAGAGCACGGAGAGGCCGACCAGGTCCACGTCCTCCTCGACGGCGGCGGCGACGATCTGCCCGGCGGTCAGCCGAATGCCCTGGTAGACGACCTCGAAGCCGGCGTCGCGGGCGCGTACCGCGATCTGCTCCGCGCCGTTGGAGTGCCCGTCCAGGCCGGGCTTGCCGACCAGCAGGCGCAGCCGGCCGCTGCCCAGCTCGCGGGCGGTGGCGGCGACCCGCTCCCGCACGGCGGCCAGGGTGGCGTCGCCGCCGGCCCCGGCGGCGCCCGCCAGCCCGGTGGGCGCGCGGTACTCGCCGAAGACCTGGCGCAGCGCGCCGGCCCACTCGCCGGTGGTCACCCCGGCCCGCACGCACTCCAGCGTCGCCGGCATCAGGTTCGCCGTGGTCGCGGCGTCCGCGCGGAGCCGGGCCAGCGCCGCGTCCACGGCCGCCCCGTCCCGACCGTCCCGCCACCGCCGTACGGAGGCCACCGCGGTCGCCTCGACGGCGGAGTCGACCTGCTCGACCGCCTCGGCGCCGGCCGCGGTCAGCGGCGACGGCTCAGTCTCGGTGAACCGGTTGACGCCGACCACCACGTCGGCGCCGGACTCCATCCGGCGGCGCCGCTCGGCCAGCGAGGCGACCAGCGCGCTCTTGAGGTAGCCGGTCTCCACGGCGGCGACCACGCCGCCCATCTCCAGCACCTTCTCCAGCTCGACCCGGGCGCCGGCGACGATCTCGTCGACCAGGGCGGTCATCACGTGCGAGCCGGCGAAGAGGTCCGGATATTCGAGCAGGTCCGACTCGTACGCGAGCACCTGCTGCATGCGCAGCGACCACTGCTGGTCCCACGGCCGAGGCAGGCCGAGGGCCTCGTTCCAGGCCGGCAGCTGGACGGCGCGGGCGCGGGCGTCCCGGGACAGCGTCACGCCGAGCATCTCCAGCACGATGCGCTGGATGTTGTTCTCCGGCTGCGCCTCGGTCAGGCCCAGCGAGTTGACCTGCACGCCGTAGCGGAAGCGGCGCTGCTTCGGGTCCGTCACCCCGTAGCGCTCGCGGGTGATCTCGTCCCAGAGCGCGCCGAACGCGCGCATCTTGGCGATCTCCTCGACGAAGCGCACCCCGGCGTTGACGAAGAAGGAGATCCGCTGCACGACGTCGCCCATCCGCTCGGCGGGCACCTGGCCCGAGTCGCGGACCGCGTCGAGCACCGCGACGGCGGTGGAGAGCGCGAAGCCGACCTCCTGCACCGGCGTCGCGCCGGCCTCCTGGAGGTGGTACGAGCAGATGTTCACCGGGTTCCACCGGGGCATCTCGCGCAGCGTGTACGCGACCACGTCGGCGGTCAGCCGCAGCGACGCCGCCGGCGGGAAGATGTACGTCCCCCGGGACAGGTACTCCTTGATGATGTCGTTCTGCGTGGTGCCGGCGCAGCGGGACAGCTCCGCGCCCTGTTCGGCGCCGACGGTGCCGTAGAGGGCGAGCAGCCACATCGCGGGCGCGTTGATGGTCATGGACGTGTTCATCTCGGCCAGCGGGATGCCCTCGAAGAGGGCCCGCATGTCACCGAGGTGCGCCACCGGCACGCCCACCCGGCCAACCTCGCCGGCGGCGAGCTCGTGGTCGGGGTCGTAGCCGGTCTGGGTCGGCAGATCGAAGGCGACCGAGAGGCCGGTCTGCCCCTTCGCCAGGTTGCGGCGGAAGAGCGCGTTGCTGGCGGTGGCCGAGCTGTGCCCGGCGTACGTGCGCATCACCCACGGGCGGTCGCGTTCGGGCAGCCGACCCGGGAGAGCCTTCTCGTCCATGGCGGGAGTCTAAGTTACCGTTCAGTCACCAGGACTGTGGAAAACCACACAGCTCCATGGAGCGGACGCCCGGGCGCGAAGCCCCCGACATGGGCCGGAGCACCACACCCCGGCCGGCCCGAGGCCCGGGCCAGGACGCACACTTGACGGCATGGATGAAGAGCTCGCGATCTCCGTCCGGGGGCTGCGCAAGGCGTACGGCGACACCGTCGCGGTGGCGGGGGTGGACCTCGACGTCCGCCGGGGCGAGGTGTTCGCCCTGCTCGGCCCCAACGGCGCCGGCAAGACCACCACGGTGGAGATCCTGGAGGGCTACCGGCGGCGCGACGCCGGCGAGGTCCGCGTCCTCGGCAGCGACCCGGCCCAGCCCGACGCCGACTGGCGTTCCCGGGTGGGCATCGTGCTCCAGGGCACGGGCGAGTTCGACGAGCTGACCGTCGCCGAGGTGGTGCGCCACTTCTCCGGCTTCTACCCGGGCGCCGACGACCCGGACAAGGTCGTCGAGCGGGTCGGGCTGGCCGGCAAGGCGAAGGCGCGCACCCACACCCTCTCCGGTGGGCAGAAGCGGCGGCTCGACGTGGCGCTCGGCATCATCGGCCGCCCCGAGCTGCTCTTCCTCGACGAGCCGACCACCGGCTTCGACCCGGAGGCCCGCCGCGAGTTCTGGGAGCTGATCCGGGACCTGGCCGCCGCCGGCACCACCATCGTGCTGACGACCCACTACCTCGACGAGGCCGAGTCGCTGGCCGACCGGGTCGGCGTGATCGCCGGCGGCCGGGTG
Organism: Micromonospora sp. NPDC004336; assembly: GCF_053602615.1. Classification (NCBI taxonomy): domain Bacteria; kingdom Bacillati; phylum Actinomycetota; class Actinomycetes; order Micromonosporales; family Micromonosporaceae; genus Micromonospora; species Micromonospora sp. NPDC004336. The sequence goes on along the minus strand of NZ_JBSGDY010000126.1, from coordinate 5,101 downwards.
GTCGAGGTCGCCGCGCCCGACCGGCTCGGCAACCGGCAGGCGGCCCTGGCGACGGTCTCCTGGCGTACGCCGGAGGGGGCGCTGGAGACGGCGGAGAGCGCGACGCCGACGGCGCTGGTGGCGGAGCTCGCCGCGCGCTTCGGCGGCGAGGTCCCCGGCCTGACGGTGACCCGGCCGACCCTGGAGGACATCTACCTGCGCATGATCGGACACTGATGACCACCACCACGACGAAGCCCGCCCCGCCGGCCACCGCCGCACCGGCCCGCCGACCCGGCCCGGTCGCCCTCACCCTGCGCCAGGGCCGGTTGGAGATCACCCAGTTCCTGCGCAGCCGAGAGTCCGTCGTCTTCACGATGGGCTTCCCGGTGATCATGATCGTGATCTTCGCGTCCATCTTCGGCGACCAGATCGCGCCCGGCGTCAGCTACACCCAATACTTCATCACCGGCATGATCGCCACCGGCCTGATGACGGTCAGCTTCCAGAACCTCGGCATCTGGATCCCCATGGAACGGGACCGGGGGGTGCTCAAGCGCTACCGGGGCACGCCGATGCCGAAGTGGGTCTGGTTCGCCGGCAAGGTGCTGATGGTCGTCGCCATCGGCATCGCCGAGACCGTGCTGCTGCTCGCCGTCTCGGTGGCGCTGTTCGACCTGGAGCTGCCCGGCACCGCCGCCAAATGGCTGACCTTCGGCTGGGTGTCGGTGCTCGGCGTAACCGCCTGCACTCTGTGCGGCATCGCCATCTCGTCGCTGGCCCGCACCGCCCGCGGCGGCCCGGCCGTCGTCACCCCCGTCGCGCTGGTGCTCCAGTTCATCTCCGGGGTGTTCTTCGTCTTCACCGAGCTGCCGAGCTGGATGCAGCAGGTGGCGGCGGTCTTCCCGCTGAAGTGGATGTGCCAGGGCCTGCGCGCGGTCTTCCTGCCGGAGAGCTTCGGCGCGCGCGAGCCGGGGGGCTCGTTCGAGCTGGACCGGGTCGCCCTGGTGCTCGTCGCCTGGTGCGTGATCGGCCTGGTGCTCTGCCTGACCACCTTCCGCTGGACCACCAAGCGCGACGGCTGAGGCGCGGCGGGGGCGGCCCGGAGGCGGCCCGCCCCCGCCGCGTCCCCGCTCAGTACGTGTAGAAGCCCTTGCCGGACTTGCGGCCCAGATCGCCGGCGGTGGCCATGCGCTGGAGCAGCTCCGGCGGGAAGAACTTCTCGTCCGCCGTGTCGGTGTAGATGTTCTTCGTGGCGTTGAGCAGCACGTCCACGCCGGTCAGGTCGATCGTGGCCAGCGGGCCCATGGCGTGGCCGAAGCCCAGCTTGCACGCGGTGTCCAGGTCCTCGGCGGAGACCACGCCGGACTCGACCAGCTTGACCGCCTCCATGGCCAGGGCGCTGATCAGCCGGGTGGTGACGAAGCCGGCGATGTCCCGGTTGACCACCACGACGGTCTTGCCGATCTCCTCGGCGAACGACTTCGCCGTCGCCAGGGTCTCGTCGCTGGTCTTGTAGCCGCGCACCAGCTCGCAGAGCTTCATCATCGGCACCGGCGAGAAGAAGTGGGTGCCGACGACCGCCTCCGGCCGCTCGGTCGCCGTGGCGATCTGGGTGACGGGGATGGCCGAGGTGTTGGTGGCCAGGATCGCGTCGGACTTGCAGATCTTGTCCAGCGCCCGGAACACCTCGTGCTTGATCTCAAGCTTCTCGAAGACCGCCTCGACGACGATGTCGGCGTCCGCCGCCGCCTCCAGGTCGGTGGTCGGGGTGATCCGGCCCAGCGCCGCCTCGACGTCGGCCGCCGCGATCTTCCCCTTCTCGGCGAACCTCTCCAACGACTTCCGGATGCCGTCCACGCCCCGCCTGGTGGCCGCGTCGTCCAGGTCCCGCAGCGTCACCTGCCAGCCCGCCTGCGCCGCCACCTGGGCGATGCCCGAGCCCATCAGCCCGGCCCCGACGACCGCGAGTCGACCCGCCATCTGCTTCTCCCTCGCCTGATTGAGTGTCTGCCAGCACCCTAGTCATGACGGAACGCACCGAGCGCAGCGAGGGCCGTGAGGGCCGTGGCCAGCCAGCGCTCGGCCGGCGAACCTGAACGGATGCCAAGGCGGCCGGGCGGGGTGGACCAGGCGCCGGCCCACGCCCTCCCACGAGCGCGGCTCCCGGCGGGGCCGTGGGCCCCGGAGGGCGAGGTGCCGCTCGGGCGCGGGCTCAGATGGCGAGGTCCGGTTCCTCCGCGGCGGTGCCCCGCTCCACCTCGACGCCGAGCGCCCGCAGGTCGGCGGCGAAGTCCGGATAGCCCCGGTCCACGTGGTGCACGTGGGAGACCTCGGTGACCCCCTCGGCGCAGAGCCCCGCGATGATCAGCCCGGCGCCGGCCCGGATGTCGGTGGCGCGTACGGGCGCTCCGGAGAGCCGCTCCCGGCCCCGGACCACCGCGTGGTGCCCGTCGGTCTTGATGTCGGCGCCCAGCCGCATCATCTCGTTGGCGAACATGAACCGGCCGTCGAAGATGTTCTCGGTGATCAGCGACGCCCCGTCGCTGACGGCGGCCAGGCCGATCGCCATCGGCAGCAGGTCGGTGGCGAAGCCCGGGTACGGCAGGGTGACCACGTCCACCGCCTTCGGCCGGTCGTCCATCCGGATCCGGAACGCGCCGCCCCGGGTCTCCACCAGGCCGCCGGCGCTGACCAGCTTGTCGAGCGCCACCTCCAGGAACCCCGGCTCCACGCCGGTGACGGTGACGTCCCCCCGGGTCATGGCCGCGCCGAACGCCCAGGTGCCGGCCACGATCCGGTCCCCCACCGTGGCGTGGCGCACCGGCCGCAGCCCCGGCACCCCCTCGATGTGCAGGGTCGACGTGCCGGCGCCGGAGATGCGCGCGCCCATCTGGTTGAGCATGGTGCAGATGTCGACGATCTCCGGCTCGCGGGCGGCGTTGTCGATGACGCTGGAGCCGCGGGCCAGCACCGCCGCCATGACCAGGTTCTCCGTCGCCCCCACGCTGGGGAAGTCGAGCACGATCTCCGCGCCGTGCAGCCCGTGCGGCGCCGAGGCGATCACGAAGCCGTGCTCGCCGGAGATCTCCGCGCCCAGCCGGGTCAGCCCGGAGATGTGCATGTCCAGCCCCCGCGAGCCGATGGCGTCCCCGCCGGGGTGGGCCACCCGCACGTACCCCCGGCGGGCCAGCAGCGGACCGAGCACGCAGATGGAGGCGCGCAGCCGGCGGACGAGATCGTAGTCGGCCTCGGCGCCGGGGCGCTCGGGCACGTCGATGACGACCGACCGGGACCGGGCCACCCCGCCCTGCGCGACCATCGGGTCGACCGGGTCGTCGTCGGTGAAGCGGATGCCGCAGCCGAGCCGGCGCAGCACCTCCCCCATGATCGCGATGTCGGTGATCCGCGGGACGTTGGTGATCACGCTGCGCCCCGGGGCGAGCAGCGCGGCGGCCATCAGCTTCAACGCCGAGTTCTTGGCGCCGACCACGTGCACCGTGCCCGCCAGCCGGGCGTCGCCGCGCACCCGGATGACGTCCACGTCGTTGACCGCCGGGTCACCGGCGTCGCCGGGGCCCGTTCCGCCCGCCCGGAGGGCGGTGCCGCCCGGGCGCGCCGGGATCGTCAGGTCCGGTATCCGTAGGCTGTGCGTCATGGCCGTCCACCTCACGCGCATCTACACCAAGGCCGGCGACGCCGGCATGACCAGGCTGAGCAACAACGAGCAGGTGCCGAAGACCGATCCGCGCATCGCCGCGTACGCGGACGTCGACGAGTGCAACGCCGCGATCGGCGTGGCGCTCGCTTTGGGCCAGCTCGACGACGAGCTGCGGAGCGTCCTGGCGGCGATCCAGAACGACATGTTCGACGTGGGGGCCGACCTGGCCACCCCCGTGGAGCCGGACCCGAAGTATCCGCCGCTGCGGGTCACCGAGGAGTACGTCGAGCGCCTCGAGGGTTGGTGCGACGAATACAACGCACGCCTGAGCAAGCTCGACTCCTTCATCCTCCCCGGCGGCACCGCGGGCGCGGCGCTGCTGCACCTGGCGCGGACGGTGGCCCGACGCGCCGAGCGGGCGGCGTGGGCCCTGGTCGCGCACGACCCCGATCGGACCAGCTCGCTCCCGGCAAAGTATCTCAACCGGCTCTCCGACCTGCTGTTCATCCTGTCAAGAACCGCCAATCCGGGCGGCGATGTGCTATGGGTGCCGGGCGGCAAGCGCTGACTGCCGGCGCACCGCCGCACCACGTCGAGATCCGGGTACCCGATCTGGCCGCCGCCGCACGCGGCTGAGGCTGGCTCCTCGGGCGAGCTGGGCTGGACGCCGTTTCCAGGAGTGGCCGGCCGGCCACTCCTGGAACGCTCGGCCCGACGCACCCGCCCCGCGTCACCGGTGCAACCCGTCTCGGTCAGCGGAACTCGGCCGCGTGATCGGCGGCCCAACGTGCGAAGGTGCCGGCTGGTCGTCCGGTGAGGCGTTCGACGTGATCGGTGATGAGGTTCGACTCGGGTCGGTGCAGCGAAGCGGAGATCAACGCTTCCACGAGTGGTCCGGGGCGGCCGTCCGCGACCATGTGTGCTCGCGCGAGCTCGGCGGGGACCGCGTCGAAGCGTAGGCGGCGCCCGAGCGCGGAACCGAGCCGGGCCACCTGGTCGGCGCGGCTGAGGAGTTCTGGTCCGGTCAGCAGATACGGGCCGACCGGGGCCTCCCAGCCTCAGGCGGCAGATCTGGGAGGTAGCGCCCCGCCGTCGCGGCATACATCACGCTCGATCCGTCCAACCCGTGACACTTATGATCGTTTCTGTGCTCTTCGAGATCTCGCACGCCGAGATGGTGGCGTCCATCGGCGAAGACGCCGTTTTCGTCGCGCCCCTCGGCTCCCTGGGTGGGATTCCGGAAGACCTCCCCGCGGCACAGTTCCTCCACTCCACCGGAATTCCGACCGGCGTATTCCGGCCACAGCGGTGCACGGGATCCGGACGGTTTCCGCTTGTCGGCGACAAGGTCGACCTCGCCCGCCACGAGAACGCCCCCGCCGGCTGCGCCTCATGGCCGGTGTTCGGCTGGCTCCAGGTGGCCCACCTCGCCCTCGATCCCGAGACCGAATCGGTCCACGG
>NZ_JBSGDY010000125.1:0-18914 GCF_053602615.1 Micromonospora sp. NPDC004336 | reverse complement strand
CCACCCGCTACGACAAACTCGCCGTCCGCTTCGAAGCCACCGTCACCATCGCCATCATCAACCAGTGGCTCCGAGCCTTATGAAACACGGGCTAGCCGCGGCCAACACGATCGGCGTGGCGAAGCGATCAGCGCGCCGAGGTGTCGCAGCTCAGCCGGCGGACGCATGACGATGAGGGACGGGAGAACCAAGGGCCACCGCTCGGAGAACGCTCACGTACGGAGGCCGCCGCTCGCCTGCCGACCGGCGTCCGGGGCCGAGGCTCTGGTGAACCTGCGGGCGAGGTGGGCGAAGGCGTCGGTCAGTTCGTCGGGGCCGACGACTTCGATCTCGGCGTCGTAGCGGGCGACGGCGGCCGCGAGGCTGGGCCACGACCAGGAGCCGAGGGTGAGGCGGCAGCGGCCGGGGCCGGCCTCCTCGACGATGCCCTCGCGGGTGTAGCGGGCGACCGTGGTGGCGGGCAGGTCGAGGATCACCGTGCCCTGGCAGGGCCACCCGCCGCCCCCGTCACCGGCGCCACGGAACGTGCCGACGAGGTAGGCGGCGAGGTCTCCGCCGGGGAGTTCCCGCGGGGTGAAGCGCGGCCCGTTGGGGGTGCGCAGGGCGATCCGGTCGGCGCGGAAGGTGCGCCAGTCGTCGCGGTCGAGGTCCCAGGCGATGAGGTACCAGCGTCCGTCCCAGGTGACGACGTGGTGGGGTTCTACGCGGCGCGGAGGCTGGTCCGCGCGTTCCGTGCCGTAGTCGAAGCGCAGGACCTCGCGGGCGTGGACCGCGGCGCCGAGCGCCAGGAGCAGGTCGCCGTCGACCGGTGCCGCCGGTCGGGTGGTCGGCCGGTCGACGGCCGTGACCCGCAGGGTCTCGACGCGGTTCCGGAGCCGGGCGGGCATGACCTGCCGGACGGTGGCCAGCACCCGGGCCGCGGCTTCGGCGAGGCCGTCGCCCGGGGTGGTGGCGACGATCTGCAGGGCGACGGTCAGGGCGACGGCCTGCTCGTCGTCGAAGAGCAGCGGCGGTAGCTCGGTGCCGGCGCCCAGCCGGTAGCCGCCGTCCGGGCCCTTGACCGCGGCGATCGGATAGCCGAGCTCGCGCAGCCGGTCGATGTCGCGGCGGACGGTGCGCAGGCTGACGTCGAGCCGATCGGCCAGCAGCGTGCCGGGCCAGTCCCGGCGGGCCTGCAACAGCGACAACAGGGCCAGCAGCCTGGCGGACGTCTTCGGCACGGATCCGATTCTCCCCGGAGTAGGTGCCACTTCCTGGCACCTACTGCTGCGAGGGTTGGTCCCAGGCCGGACAGCACCGGTCACCCCTGGGTTACGGAGTCTTCAGCATGACCATCACCACCACCACCCACCTGAACTTCCGTGGCGACGCCCGTCGCGCGCTGGAGTTCTACCAGTCGGTGTTCGGCGGCCACCTGACGATCGTCGCGTACGGCGACTTCGGGATGCCGAAGGAGTCGCCCGACGCCGACAGGGTCGTCTTCGGCCAGGTCACCGCCGAGAACGGCTTCAGCATCATGGCCTACGACGCGCCCGGCCGGTCGCCGGCCCCGACCGCGCCGACCGGCACCACCCGCGAGAACGGCATGACGCTCACCAGCGAACGGTTCTTCGTCGCGGTCGGCGGCGAGACCGTCGAGGAGGTCGGCCTGCTGTGGGCCAGGCTCGCCGACGGCGCCGACATCATCGAGGAGTACGGCCCGTCGCGGTTCGCCCCCGGCTTCGGGATGCTCACCGACCGCTTCGGCGTCACCTGGATCCTCCAGGTCGACGCGACCCACGCCGGCTGACCCGCGCGGCGAGCAGGCACAGGCAGGCGCCCGGCCGGCGGCGGGTCAGGCCCCGGTCAGGGGGGTCAGCCCGAGGTACGGGCCGAGCAGTCGTCGCAGGCGTGCCAGCGTGACGTCCCGGGCCCCGGCCGCCTCGGTGCAGTCGGCGGGGCCGGCCGCCCGGGACGCCTGCACGATGAGGGAGTCGACCAGCTCGGCGATCGTCTCCGGCTCGGGTTCGCCGAAGTCCGCGAGCGCCTGCCGCAGGGGCACCTGGAGCCGGGCGTGGAACTCCTCCATCGGGCCGCGCAGCATGCGGGGCTCCACCACCTGCGTGAGGGCGCGCGCCACCGCCTGCTCGGAGCTGGTGAAGAGGTCGACGTTGGCCTCCACGTACGCCCAGACCCGGGTGGCGGGCGTCGGGGCCGCCGCGACCCGCGCGACGACCTGGCCCGCCCAGTCGGGGAAGACGTCGGCGACGACGGCGGCGAGCAGCTCGTCGGCGGACGTGAAGTACTGATAGACGCTGGTACGGGCGAGCCCGGCGCGGCGCCCGACCGCCGCCATGGACGGCGCCTGCGCGGACTCGGCCAGGAGCGCGCGCGCGGCGTCCAGCAGGGCACGCCGTTGCCGGGCGTGGTGCTCGGCGACGCTCGGCGCCTGGATCCGCGGCACGCGCTCCTCCTCGTGGGCAGGTCGGTCGCCCCGAGTCTATGGCTCAGACGCGGCTCTCCTCGTCGGCGGAGAGGCGGCCGTCGACCATCTTGAGCACCCGGTCGCACTGGTGCAGCACCTCGTGGTCGTGCGTGACCATGACGGTGGCGACGCCGTGGTCGTGGGCCTCGCGGGCCAGCAGCGCGACGACGTCCTGGCTGCGCTGGCGGTCCAGCGCGGCGGTGGGCTCGTCGACCAGGAGCAACTGCGGTCGGGTGACGAGGGCCCGCGCGATGCCGACGCGCTGCCGTTCGCCGCCGGAGAGCTGGTGCGGGCGCCGGTTCGCCTTGTGCGCCATGCCGACCTCGGCGAGCAGTTCCCGCGGGTCGCGCGGGTCGGCGACCCGGCCGAAGGTGAGCGGCAGGCGCACCTGGTCGAGGCTGGTGAGGGCCGGGACGAGGTTGCCGCTCTGGAACACGAACCCGATCCGCTCGCGGCGGATCGCGGTGAGCCGGCGGGGCGACAGCGCGGTGAGGTCGGCGTCGCCGAGCCGGACCGCGCCGGAGGTGGGCCTGGTGAGCGCGCCGCAGACCGCGAGCAGGCTGGACTTCCCGGCGCCGGAGGGGCCGACGATCGCGACGAGTTCCCCCGCCGCGACGTCGAGGCCGACCCGGTCGAGGGCGGTGACGGTCTCCTCGCCGTCGCCGTGCACCAGGGTGACGTCGGACAGGGACAGCACGGCGGTCATCGGTTGCCTCCGAGCGCGGCGAGCGGGTCGACGCGGGTGATCCGCAGGACGGCCACGGCGGCGCCGACCACGCCCAGGGTGAGCAGCAGGACGGCGGCGACGACGATCGGGCCGGCGTCGAGCGCGAACGGCATGGGCGTGGACGAGATGGCGGCGCCGGCCGCCACGCCGAGGGCGACGCCGGCGGCGACCGAGAGGGCGAGGAGCACCACCGACTGCACCAGGCTGTCCCGGAGCAGGTAGCGGGTGCTCGCGCCGAGCGCCCGGAGCACGGCGATCTCCTGCTTGCGCTGCACGGTGAGCACCGTGAAGAAGGCCCCCACGACGAGCGCCGAGATCGCGTAGAGGAAGCCCTGGATCAGCTGGAGCGTCGAGGTCTCGGCGGTGTAGCCGGGCGAGGCGCCGTACGCCTCCTCGCGGGTCATCGACGTGGTGCCCGCCGCCGCGTCGCCGGCCGCCAGGGCGACGTCGGCGTCGTCCTCCGCGCGGACGGCGACGGCGGTGATCTCCTGGTAGATGCGGCCGGGCGGTACGTCGCCGGCGCGCACCCCGGCCTTCACCTCCTGCCACGACCGCAGGGGCAGGTACCCGACGTCGACGTGGCCGAAGGTGTGCTGCTCGGCGAGGACGCCCACCACCTTCAGCGGGGTGCCGGCCGGTTCGACCGTGATGGTGTCGCCGACCTCGATGCCCTCCTCGGCCGCCGTGGCGCTGACGACCACCTCCCCCTCGCCGGCGAGGCGCCTGCCCTGGGCGACCTTCGGGTCGAGGAACGAGCCGACCTCGACGCCGAAGAGCGCGAGGTCGATCTCGGTCCCCCGGTCGCTGCGGCCGTTGGCGAGGGTGTTGCCGAGCGGCGCCGCCTCGGCCACGCCGGGCTGCCCGGCCCAGGTGTCGACGGCCCCGACGTCCACCACGCTGCGGGAGAACGCCGCGTCCCGGGCCACCTCGTGCTGGAAGGCGAGCGAGGTGACGGGAAGGCGTTGCAGGCCGGAGACGCCGTCGTTGACCAGCCCGACGGAGAGGCCGCTCAGGAGCACGGTGAGGACGGCGATGAGCGCCACGACGACGCCCATGAGGGCGAAGCGGCCGCGCGCGAAGGCGAGTTCGCGGAGCGCGAGGAACATGGGGTCTACCCCATCCGACAGGTAGTCGACAGCATGTCGGGAAAGATACCGACACCCTGTCGGGATGCCAAGGATCCGCGCCGTGGCGTGAAGCACCTCACGGGGCGCGCCGGCGGCTCCGCCCGTCCGTGGCCCCCGCCGCCGGACGGGCTCGCCGGCGGGGAGGCGTGCCGGGCGCTCCTCCGGGTACGCGCCGACCGTGACCTTCTCGATCGCCGCGCGGTGTCCGCGTACCGGCCAGCTCGGGGTGGGGGCGCTGACGGCCGGGCCGGCGGTCGGCAAGCTCGTCGCGCACGTCCACTCCGGCGTCGGCGCGGCGACCACTCAGGCCACCTGCAACCCCTTCCTGGCGTACGACGGCCTGCCGCCGCTCGGCGACGGCCGCGCGCCACGGGACGTCCTGACCGAGCTGCTCGCCCGGGACCCGGGCCGCGAGGTGCGGCAGGTCGGCATGGTCGACACCCAGGGCCGCTCGTACGCCTTCACCGGCTCGCGCGCCGCCGGCTGGGCGGGACACCACACCGGGCCGGGGTACGCGGCGCAGGGCAACCGCCTGACCGGCCCGGAAACCCTCGCGGAGATCGTCCGGGTGTTCGAGGACAGCCCGGAACTCGACCTGGCGGAGCGGCTCGTGCTGGTCATCGAGGCCGGCGAGGCGGCCGGCGGCGACCGGCACGGCGCACGGTCGGCGACCGTGACGGTGACCTGCGACCAGCCGTACCCGCTCTGGGACGTGCGGGTCGACGACGCCGACGATCCCGCCCGGGAGCTGCGCCGACTGCACGGCGTCTTCCGGGAGCAGGTGGTGCCGACCGTCCAGCGGCTGCCCACCCGCCAGGACCCCATGGGCGAGGCCGCCCGGCAGGCGCTCGGGTAGCCCGCCAGGGCTTGCGCCGCTGTGCCAGGGTCGCCGGTAGTGCGGGGACGACCTCGCCGCGCCATCCTCCGTTGGTGTCGGAGGCCCGCGGCACGACTGCGGGAGACGCGCGCGGCGCCCGCGAGCAGGCGACCCGGAAGGACCTCCGCGATGGCCACACCCGACCACGTCGTGCTCTCGCTGCCGTTCGACGGCACGTGGCTGGCGCGCAACAGCCCGGCGCGACGGGTGCCGAGCCACGGCACCCACCTGTTCGCCACGACGTACGCCATGGACTTCGTCGCCGTGTCGGGGCGGCGCACGGCGACCACGCGGGACTGGCGCACGCTGTTCGCCACCGAGCCGGTGGAGCGGTTCCTCGCGTACGGCCGGCCCGTCCTCGCGCCCGCCGCCGGCCGGGTGGTGTCGGTCCACGACGGCGAGCCGGACCTCGTGGCGCGCCGGTCGCCGCCCGCCCAGGTGCGGTACGCCCTGACCCAGGCGGCCCGGGTGCGCGGGGGCGCGGGCGCCATCGCCGGCAACCACGTGATCCTCGAACTGGCCGACCGGGCCGGGTACGTGGTGCTGGCGCACCTGCGCGCCGGCTCGATCCGCGTCGACGTGGGCGAGTCCGTCGCGGCCGGCCAGGAGCTGGGCGACTGCGGCAACTCGGGCAACTCCGTCCAACCGCACCTGCACATCCAGGTCATGGATGCCGCGGACCCGTTCACCGCGCGCGGGCTCCCGATGTCCTTCCGGGACTACCGGGTGTGGCGCCGACCCGGCGGGCCGCCGGTCGCGGTCGAGCGGGGCGTGCCCGGCGAGTCGGAGATCGTCGAACGGCGCCGTCAGTCCGCGGCGATCTGATCCGTCGACTCGGCGGCGATGGCCAGGATCTCGGCGCTGCCGCTGCGGGCGTACGTGTCCATCGCGGTGTCGACGAACTTGATGGCGTGGGCGTCGCCGGTGTCCGTGGCGCGGCGCATGACCTCGTCGGCGTCGGGCGCGGAGCCGGGGCGCGGAGCGGGCCGGCCCTCCGCGGGGGCGAAGGCGGCGGTGACGGCGGCCGTCGCGGCCCAGGCGGCGGCGAGGCTCGGCGCCCAGAGCGTCTCCGGCAGAGCCGGCAGCGTGCGCAGGACCGCGTTCGGCGCGGTGGCCGCGTGCACGAGCATGACGGGGCTGGCGTATCCGTGCGTGCCGTGCCGCACGACGGCCGCGTCGACGATGCCGGCGAGCCGGGCCGGCACGTCGTCACCGTCGCGGCCGGGCACGGCGCCGGCCGCCGCCGACCACTGCGGCAGGTCGGCCAGTTGGGCGAGGCGGGCGCGGATGCCGGCCCGCTGGTCGGGCACGCGGGGCACCGCGTCGAGCGCCGAGCGGGGGTCGGTCGTCCGGTACGGCCCGGTGCCGGGCGCGGCGAGCGGCTGCCACCGGGCGGCCCAGTACGCCAGCCCCTGGCCGAGCTCGGCGACGCGCGGCTCGGTCTCCTCGTCGAGCAGGGCGCGGACGGCGTGCCCGACGCGGATCACGCCGTGGGTGGCGCCCGCCGCGATGCCGGGGAGCAGGCGTGGCCACCACCGGGTGAGCACCTCACGCCAGTGCTCGTCGGCCAGTTCACGCTCGAAGTAGTTGAGCCAGTCGCCCGTGCGTACCGGGTCGCCGAGCGGGTCACGCCACTCGTCCACGGGGATGGACCGGATGCCTCGCGGCCGGTCCTCCATCCGGTCCGCGTAGGAGTCGAGCCACCGGTGGGCGGCCTCCCCGTGACCGCGGTGCACCAGCGCCTCCACGGCCATCGGGGCGTGGTTGGACAACCAGCCGTTGCGCTCCGGGCCGGTGTGCCGAACCCGTTCGTACGCCTCGTCGAGCATCGAGCCTGTCATGCCGAAGACGTTAAAATCTCAAGTTCGGTTGAGGTCAAGAGCGAAAGTTCGGCGCTCAAAGGAGCGGTCGTGGCGCAGGACGCAACCGCTGTCGTCACGGATGCGGTCGCGGGGCCAGGATCCGGGCCACGGCGTGACACGCGCCGATGGCCAGTGGCAGCAGCAGGGTCGCGCTGGCTGCCGCGCCGCCACCCGACCGGGGCACGCCGGCCGCGCGCAGGCGCCGCCAGGCCCACAGCGAGAACGGGGCGACGACCAGCGGCGCGGTGACCACGCCGGGGGTGTATCCCCGGAAGGCCACGGCCTGGGCCACGTGCGCGCCCGCGTGCAGGCCGAAGCCGGCCAGGGCCGCCTGGTAGAAGCCGCTGCGCCCACCGGTGCGGGCGCCCCGGGCCGCGGCGGCGGTCATCACGACGCCCATCGCGCCGATGGCGATGCGTGCCTGCGCCGGGCTGACCCTCAACTGGTCCCAAACCCGGTCGGGCACCTGGGGGAAGCGGGCCCGCAGGCGCGGCCGGGCCCGGTCGAGCCAGCCGCCCATCGTGGCGACCTCCTCGACGTCGTGGATCACCCAGGCCGCCAGCAGCCCCCAGGTGGCCGCTGCGGGGAGGGCGCCGTTCGTCTGCGCTGTCATGGCCATATAATTTACAATACAGGTCGTAAAGAAAAGAGGATGTGACGTGGCCAACGAGCGAGGCCGGCCCCGGCGGCCGGAGACCGACGCGGCGATCCTGCGCGCCACCCTGGAGTTGCTCCGCGACGGCGGCTACCGCGCGCTCTCCATCGAGAAGGTCGCCACGCGCGCCGGCGTGACCCGGCCGACCGTCTACCGCCGCTGGCCCGACAAGCCCGGCCTGGTCGTCGACGCCCTGGCCGAGGCGGTGCCCGTCGCGCCCGCCCCGGACACCGGCGACACCCGCACCGACCTGCACCACGTGGCACGCGGCCTCGTCGACCGGCTCGCCGGCCTGGCGCCGGTGATCCTCGGCGTGCTCGCCGACAGCGTCGGGCGCGACGACCTGGCCGCGCCGCTGCGGGACCGGTACCTGAGCCCCCGCCTCCGCACCGTCACCGACGTCGTCGACCGCGGCATCGCCCGCGGCGACCTGCCCCCCGGCACCTCGCCGGCCACCGCGCGCGACCTCCTCGCCGGCCCGCTCGTCTACCGGTGGCTGGTCAACGGCACCCTGACGGACGCCGACGTCCACGAACTGGCCGACGCCGCCTGGCGGGCGCTGACCGCTCCGGCCGACGCCTGACGCCGGCCGAGCCGCCGGAGCCGGCGCGGGACCGTGCTGAGCGACCGCTGACGGCGGGCCGCCGGGAGACGCGCGGCGGCCCCGGCGCGCCAGGCGCCGGGGCCGCTCCGACGGACGTACGGGATCAGCTCAGGTCGGACCAGAAGGCGTACCGGTGGTCGCGGGTGAACTCGGTCGGCTCCCAGCGGCCCGAGGTGAGCGACTGGACGTGCGGGCGGCGCTCGGTGAACCGCCGCCAGCCGCCGTCACGCCCGCCGTTGGGGTCGCCGTCCTCGGCGAACCGGGTCCAGGCGGCGACCAGCCGGTCGGCGAGCCGGCCCTGCGCCTCGGTGAGCGCGGGGAAGAGCGCCATGTCGAACTGGTAGGCCAGCTCGGCCATGTGCTGGGCCCGCCACGGGAAGCTCGGCTCGTCGTAGCCCACGAACCACGGCGTCTCCTCCTCGGCGAACTCGAACATGAACGTCTTCGTCCACCTCGACAGCAGCTTCGCGGTGTCGTAGGTCGGCTTCGCCCAGTTCCGGTCGGTGTCGATGGCCGACAGCGCCAGCCCGGCCGAGTTGCCGTACGCCGACAGCGGGTAGCGGGCCAGGATCGCGTCGGCGTGGGCGCCGTACTGCGGGTGTTCGCGGACCGTCGGCTCGTACGCCTCGGCGGGGATGGGCTTCCCGCCCGGGGTGACCTCCAGGCCGCCGTACCTGCCGTTCTCCTCGTCGTGGTTGACGCCGACGAGGACGGGGACGCGGTGGAACCGGCCGGTGCGGAACGCCTCCGCCGGGCTCAGCGGCAGCAGCGGCGTGCCGGAGACCGGGCGCGGCTCGCCCCACGGCCCGTACGCCGCCAGCAGCTCGGCCACCGTAGTCTCGGACGACCGCAGGCACGCGGCCACGTCGGCGGCGACGTCGCAGCCGACCGCCCTGATCACGGCGGCGCTGTCGGCCTCGGCCTCGGCGCGGGTACGGGAGCCGCCGGTGGCGCAGGGCGCGCTCTGGACGACCGCCCGGTCGAACAGGCCCGCCGACGCCGGCGAGGCGAGGTGGTCGCAGACCGCGTAGCCGCCGCCGGACTGGCCCATGATCGTGACGTTGCCGGCGTCGCCGCCGAACCGGTCGATGTTGGACCGCACCCAGCGGAGCGCGGCCTGCTGGTCCTCCAGGGCGAAGCTGCCCGAGCCGTACGCCGAGCCGGCGTCGAGCGCCGGGTGGGTCAGGAACGACATGACGCCGAGGCGGTAGTTCATCGACACCACGACGGCGTCGGCGGCGAGGCGGTCCGGCCCGTACATGTCGCCGGTGCCGTACATCAGGTCGCCGCCGTGGATCCACACGATCACCGGCAGGTCGTCGCCACGGCGGGTGGGCGTGGTGACGTTCAGGTAGAGGCAGTCCTCCGCCTCGCCGGGCACCCCGACGGGCAGGCCGACGGGCTGGGCGCAGCCGGGGCCGGGGCGGGTGGCGTCGCGTACGCCGGTCCAGGGCGCGGCGGGGGCGGGCGAGGCCCAGCGGCCGGGCGGCGCGGCGTACGGGATGCCCTGGAACGACCGCCGGCCGTCGTGGACGGTGCCGCGGACGGCGCCCTGGTCGGTGGTGACGACGGCGGGATCGCCGCGCACGGCGGAGGCCGGGGCGGCGACGCCGATCGAGACGGCGGCCAGCGCGGCGGCGGCCAGGCACGCGAGGGCGCGCTTGCGGGGTCGGGCGGGGATGTCCACGGTGGCTCTCCTGTCGGGTGGGGCGACCGGACCGGTCGTGCCGAGAACCGTAGGACAGATTTGGGCGATCGCGCAAGACGCTCGCCTAAGGCGATCGCCTGAGACGTACGCCCCAACGGGTTGCTACCCTGTCGACCATGGGAAACCGGGAAGCGCTCCTCGCCGGCGCCAGGACCTGCCTGCTGGAAAAGGGCTTCGACCGCACCACCGTGCGCGACATCGCCACCACCGCCGGCGTGAGCATGGCCGCGATCGGCTACCACTTCGGCTCGCGCGAGAACCTGCTGTTCCAGGCCCTCTTCTCGATCCTCGACGAGTGGGGCGACGTGGCGGGACGGGCGCTCGTCCCCGCCGACGCGCCCGACCTCGACCCCGCCCAGGCCTACGAACGGATGTGGGACGAACTGCTCGCGCAGGCCCGCGCCCACCCGAAGATGTGGCTCGTCTCGATCGACCTGTTCCTGCGGGCGCAGCGCCAGCCCGACCTGCTGCCGCAGCTCACCGAGGGCATGCGGCAGGGGCGCAGCGGCATGGCGGCAATCCTGGAGAGCGTCCCCGAGGCCGAGGTGCCGGAACGCTCCGTGCGCACCCTCGGCATGGTCCAGCTCGCGCTGATGTCCGGCGTGATCATGCAGACGCTCTCCGACCCCGACAACCCCGTCACCGGCGCCGACGTGGTCGCCGGGCTGCGCGCGCTGGCGAAGATCACCGGCTAGTCCTGCTCCGTGCCGGCTACGACCCGTGCCGGGCGGCCAGCGCCCGCAGGACGTCGGCGGTGAACTCGTCGAGCGGGTAGAACAGCTCGATCGCCAACTCCGACAACGTCACGTCGGCCGGAGCGCCGAAGGTGGCCATGGTGCTGAACATCGACAGCTCGCCCTGCGGCGTACGGACCCGCAGCGGCACCTCGATCGGGCTCGACCGGTGCGCGGGACCGTCAGCGTCGCCCGGGGCGGGCGCCTGGGGCGCCGGATACCGGCTCACCTCTTCGTAGAGGTCGCGTAGTCGGACGTCGGCGGTGGCGGCCACCTGGCGGGCCAGTCGGTCGAGGAGCAGCGTACGGACCTGATCGAGGTTGACCAGCCGCGGAGCCAGCCCGTCGGGGTGCAGCACCAGCCGGTAGACGTTGGGCCCGGACTCCAGCAGGTGCGGCGGCAGGCCGTCCATGAGGACGGGCATGGCGCGGTTGCCGGCCAGCACGTTCCAGCAGCGGTCGACCACCACGGCCGGGTACGGCTCGTGCGTGGTCAGCATCGTCCCGAGCGCCGACCGGATCGACGCCATGCCCTGGTCGTCCAGGCTGCTCTCCCGGTACTCGGGGGCGTAGCCGGCGGCCAGCAGCAGCGTGTTGCGTTCCCGCAGCGGGACGTCCAGGGCGCCGCACAGGCGCAGCACCATCCGCCTGCTCGGCCGCGCCCGGCCGGTCTCCAGGCACGACAGGTGCCGCGCCGACGTGTCGGCCAGCAGGGCGAGCGCCAGCTGGCTGAGACGACGGCGCTGCCGCCACTGCCGCAGCAGCGTCCCCACCCGACCCGGCTCCCCACCGTCCATGGGCGACAGGTTAGCCCGGCGTGATCAACAGGGGCCATGACCTCGGAGGTCATTGAGTTCGTGCCCTGCGGGGGTGATCGTCGTGCCGGCGGCTCGTCCCGGGCCGCCGGCGAACAGAGGAGACCTGCGTGAGCATCCCGATGGCCACCGGAGCCGGACGACGCGCCGTACCGGCCGCCGGCGGATCCGACCTGCTGCTGCGCCGCAGCCTGCGGCTCGACGGCTACGGCACGGCCGTCTTCGGCCTGGTCATGTTGGTGGGCGGTAGGTGGCTCAGCGGTCCGCTGGGCCTGCCGGGCGTCTGGTTCGTCCCGATCGGTGGCGCCATGCTGGTCGGAGCCGCCGCGCTCGTGGTGATCGCCCGGCGGCCACGGATCCCCGCGCGCTCGGCCAACACCGCTGTCGCGGTCAACGTCCTGTCCGGCGTGCTCATGCTCCCCGTCGCCTTCGCGGGCGTCCTGCCGCTCACCCGGCTCGGCGTCGCCTTCCTGCTCGCCGGGGCGGCCTGGGTCCTCACCTTCGCCGCGCTCGCGTCCGCCGGTCAGCGTCGCGCGGGACAACTGTCATGAAGCTGGTCGTGTGTCGTCGCGGGCCCGGCGCGATCCGCCGGCCCGCCGTGTCGTTGATCCGGTTGAGCCCGCCCCCACCTGCGACGACGGTGGGGGCACCGACCGTGAGGAGGCACGCCGATGACCCGTCAGCGCGAGACCGTGGAGGTCGACCCGGTCCTGTTCCGTGCCGTCTACGACTCGCCCGCGTCGCTGCCCGGCGCGCACCGGTGGACGACGCCCGAGTCGGACGTACGGCGGATCGAGAAGCTGCTCGGCATGCCGCTGCGCAGCATCGGCGCCCCGCTCTGGGTCAGCGGCGACGAGCCGGACTGCCCGAAGTGCGGCCGGCGCGTCAACTGGTACGACATCGTCTCCTCGGCGCTCTCCGGCGTGCACGACCGGATGATGATCGCGACGGTCATCCTCGGCGATCGCAAGTACGTCAACACCGAGGTCCCGGACGCGATCGCCGGGGTCCGCTGCTCCGACTGCCGCACCACGATCGAGGGGCTGCGCAGCTTCAAGTGCCACAACTGGGCGTACGCCTTCGAGGCGCTGGAGGCCGTCCGGCAGCGGATGTCCGGCGTGTCAGTCGTCGGCCGTCAGGTCGCGGACGAACCGCAGGCCGGGGCGCCCGTCGAGTGACAGCTCGCCGACCCGGGTGAAGCCGGTGCGCCGCAGCACCGCGAGCGAGCCGGCGTTGTCCACGGTCACCTTGGCGGTCAGCCGACGCAGCCCGTACGCGCCACGGGCCAGCGCGGCGACGCGGCGTACGCCGTCGGTCGCCACCCCGCGCCCGGCGGCCCGCTCCGCCACCCGGTAGCCCAGCTCGGCCTCGCCGTCGACGACGTCGACCAGGTTGAACCTGCCCAGCACCGTGCCGTCGGCGTCGACCAGGACGTGGAAGTGGCACACGCCGGCCTCCTGCTCGGCGAGCAGCCCCGCGTGCCGCGCGTCGAAGTCGGCGAAGTACGCGTCGCCCCGGTCCGGCACCGACCGGGCGAACCACTCCCGGTTCTCCAGTTCGAAGCGCAGCACGGCGGCGGCGTGGTGGGCGGCGAGACGCTGAAGATCGAACACCGCGCCACCGTAGCCAGGGCGGACCCGCGACCGCCTCCGGGTTTCCGCCGCGCTCAGCGCTCGCCGGTCCAGCGGCGGCGGGCGGCGCTCTTCCGCGAAGCGGCGGCGGGCGCGACCGGCGGCGCTCTTCGACAAAACGGCGGCGCGGCGGGCGGCGCGCGGGGGTGAGCCGCGCGTTCAGCGCTCGCCGGTCGAGCGGCGGGTGGGGCGGCGGCCGGGTGGGGAGGGCGGCTCCGGGCCGGGCTCGGGCACCTCGGGCATCGGTCGGGCCACCGGCCCGGCGCCGGTGACCCGGACCGGTTCGCCGTGATGCCACAGCTCGATGCCGGTCTCCGGGCCGGCGTCGGGCAGCTCGTAGCGGGCCTCGTCGCGGGTGAGGGTGACCCGGAGCCGGTGGCCGTGCCAGCGCAGGTGGAACGCCAGCCGGTCGATCGCCGCCGGCAGCCGCGGATCGAAGGAGAGCACGCCCCGGTCGTCGCGCATCCCGCCGAAGCCCTGCACCAGCGCCAGCCAGGCCCCGGCCAGCGACGCCAGGTGCAGCCCGTCGCCGGTCTTGTCGCCCAGGTCCGCCAGGTCCTGGAGCACCGACTCGGCGAAGAGGTCGTACGCCAGGTCGAGGTGCCCGACCTCGGCGGCGAGCACCGCCTGCGGGGAGGCCGACAGCGACGAGTCCCGGACGGTCCGCGCCTCATAGTAGGCGAAGTTGCGCGCCTTCTCGTCGGCCGTGAACTCCCCCGGGCAGCGCTGCATGGCGAGCACCAGGTCGGCCTGCTTGACCACCTGCCGGCGGTACAGCTCCAGATAGGGAAAGTGCAGCAGCAGCGGGTAGTCGTCGTCGGAGGTGCCCGCGAAGTTCCACTCCGGCTGCGCGGTGAAGCCCGCCGCCTGCTGGTGCACCCCGCGCTTGCGGTCGTACGGCACGAAGAGCGCGTCGGCGGCGGCGCGCCAGCCGGCCACCTCGGCGGCGTCGACGCCGAGCCGGGCCGCCGCCTCGGGGTGCCGCTGCGCGGCGTCGGCGGCGCCGCGCAGGTTGCGCCGGGCCATCAGGTTGGTGAAGACGTTGTCGTCGACCAGGGCGGAGTACTCGTCGGGGCCGGTCACGCCGCGCAGGTGGAAGGTGCCCGAGTCGGACCAGTGGCCGAAGCCCTGCCACAGTCGCGCCGTCTCCACCAGCAGCTCCAGCCCGGCCCCGGCGTCGAACTCCTCGTCGCCGGTGGCCGCCACGTAGCGCAGCACCGCATCGGCGACGTCGGCGTTGACGTGCAGCCCGGCGGTGCCGGCGGGCCAGTAGCCGGAGCACTCCCGGCCGCCGATGGTGCGCCACGGGAAGGTGGCCCCGGCCAGCCGCAGCTCCGCCGCGCGCTCCCGGGCCTCGGGCAGGTGGGCGTGCCGCCAGCGCAGCGCCGACCGCGCCAGCGGCGGGGCGAGGTAGGTCAGCACGGGCAGCACGTAGCCCTCGGTGTCCCAGAGCACGTGCCCGTCGTAGCCGTTGCCGGTCAGGCCCTTGGCGGGGATGGTGCGGTCGCCGTCGGCCCGGCCCGCCTGGAGCAGGTGGAACACCGAGAACCGGATGGCCTGCTGGAGTTCGTCGTCGCCGTCGAGCTGCACGTCGGCCGTCCGCCAGGCGTCGTCCAGCGCCGCGCGCTGGCCGGCGAGCAGCGCCTCGAAGCCCTCCGCGCGGGCCGCCCCGGCCTCGGCGACGGCCAGCCCCGCCAGCTCCTGCGGGGGCGTCGCGTCCACCGTCGCGCACTCGTAGGCGGCGAACTTGGTCAGCCGTACCGCCTCGCCGGCGCGCAGCGTGCCGGTCAGGGTGAGGCGCAGCCGGTCCGGCGAGCAGTCGACGCCCGTGGCGAAGCCGTCCGGGGCCCGCACGTCGTGCGCGACGGCGACGGCCACCCGCTGCCCGCTGCGCTCGGTGCGGTGCACGAGGACCCCGTCGTGCCCGTCCGAGTGGCGGTACTCGGCGGTCAGCGGGTCGGTGATCACCGACGCGGCGCGGGGGTCGTCGGAACGCTCCGGCACCCGCTCGTTGGCGAGCAGGTCGGCGCAGACCCGCACCTCGACCGTCCCGTCGAGCGGCTCGACGGTCCACCGCACGGCGGCCACCGGGCGGCGGGGCAGCGAGACCAGCCGGACGCTGCGGACGCGTACGCCGTGCCCGGCCGGGGAGACCCACTCGGTGTGCCGCTCGACCACCCCGGCACGCAGGTCGAGCACCCGCTCGTGGGTGCGCAGGGTGCCGGTGCGTACGTCCAGCGGCTCGCCGTCGACCCAGAGGCGGATCAGGGCGGCGTTCGGCGCGCTGATCACCGTGTCGCTGAACTGTGGGAACGCGTACCCGTCCTCCGGGTAGGTCAGCTCCCGCCGCTCGTGGAAGCCGTTCAGGTAGCTGCCCGGCATCCCGTACGGCGTGCCCTCGTCCAGGTTGCCGCGCCAGCCCACCCAGCCGTTGCCCAGCGCGAAGATCGACTCGGTCTCGGCGAGCCGGTCGAAGTCCGCCTCCGTACGCCGGATCCGCCAGGCCTCGTCGTCCCCCGTTCCGCGCGCGGTCGGCGGTCGATCGGCGGTGGGGGTGTCGGGCACAGCGCCTCCAGGGGATCCGGCGGACCGGGTCAATCGTGGCAGACCGGGCTGAGAGGTCGCTGAGACGAAAGTCGGGGTCCCGGCCCGACCAACGCACACTGCGTCCGGCTTCCAGGTGTTCCAGGGTTGTCCGCGAGGTAAACCCGGTAAGAACGATTGGTGAGGTGAATCATGGTTGATGCGGACGTTCCGGAGATCAGCGTCAAGTGGTACCAGGACATCGTCGACTTCGCCGCCGACACCCCGCAGCCGGTGCAGTGGTTCGCCGAGCACTTCACCGAGGGCGCGATCCTCCTGCTCGGCGCGCTGTGGCTGGTCGCGGCCGTCTCGCGGCTCGGAACCGGGCCGCGCGGCTGGGCGTACGCCCTGATGTCGCCGGTGGCGGTCGTCCTCGCGTACGGGTGCAGCGAGGCCCTGAAGGTCATGGTGGACCAGGAGCGTCCCTGCCGGACCGTCGTCACCGAACTCGCGATCGTCGCGGGCGAGTGCCCGCCGACGGGCGACTGGTCCTTCCCGAGCAACCACTCCACGATCGCGGGCGGACTGGCCGTGGCGACGCTACTGCTCTCCCGCCGGGTCGGCTGGGTCGCCCTGCCACTGGCGGCGCTGGCCGCGTTCTCCCGCACCTTCGTCGGCGTCCACTACCCGCACGACGTGATCGCCGGCCTCCTGCTCGGCGCCGCCCTCACCGCACTGCTTCTTCCGCTGCTGGCCCGCCCCACCGCCGGGCTCCTCCAACGCCGCGCCCACCGCGCCGAACGCCCCGTCCCCGACCGCACCCCCACCGCCCGCCACTAACCCCGCATCCCGCCCCCCGCTCACCCCCTCGCGCCTCCCGCCTCCCGCCTCGCGCCTCGCGCCTCGCGCCTCCCGCCTCGCGCCTCGCGCCTCGCGCCTCGCGCCTCGCGCCTCGCGCCTCGCGCCGGCGATCTTGCACTTTCTGCCCCGACAGAGGGGGCAAATAGCGCATATCGAGGGCCGAAAGTGCAAGATCGCCGATCAGGGCGAGGCGAGGGCGAGGCGAGGGCGAGGCGAGGGCGAGGCGAGGGCGGGGCGGGGCGAGGGGGGGATCAGGGGAGGAGGGCGAGGGTGGTGACTGTGGCCAGGGCGAGGAACGGGCCGAAGGGGAGGTGACTGCGCCAGCCGACGCGGCGGGCCGCCAGGAGCGCGACGCCGACCACGCCGGAGAGCAGCAACGCGAGCAGCAGGCCAGCGACCGGGACGGCCCAGCCGTACCAGCCCAGCAGCGCGCCGACACCGAGCGCCAGTTTGGCGTCGCCGAGGCCGAACCCGCGCCGCCCGAGCAGCAGCGTGGTGGTGGCGAAGAAGAGCGCCAGCGTGACGCCCGCCCCGGTGGCCCGCAGCCAGGGTCCCGGCCCGGCGCCGGCCAGCGCGGCCACGCCGAGCAGCAGCCACGTCCCGGCCGCGGCGGGCCAGGTGAGCCGGTCGGGCAGCCGGTACACCGCCGCGTCGACGAAGGCCAGGGGGATCGCCCAGCCGAGCCACCAGGCGGTGGCGGCCAGCACGGCGGCGGGTGGCCCGAGCAGCAGCAGCACGCCGACCGCCGCCACCACCGCGAGTTCCACCGTGCCGGGCGGCGGCCCGACGCGCGCGTGGCACCGCCCGCACCGGGCCGCCGGGCCGAGCGCCGGCCACGGCCGGGCCAGCCCGATCGGGGCGCCGCAGGCGTCGCACCCGGCCCGGTCCGGCACCCCCGGCGGTACGGCGTGCCGAAGCACGGCGAGGCGGAGCACCGGACCGAGGGCGAGGACCGCCCCCACCCGCGCGGCACGGGAGGCGACCGGCGGCTCGCTCGGCTCCGCCGCCACCCGCGCGGCACGGGAGGCCACCGGCGGCCCGGTCCGCTCCGCCGCCACCCGTCGTCCGGTCAGCGCCACGACCACGCCTCCGACCCGATCTCGCCGAGACGCCGGACCTGGTCGCCGGCTGCGGGGAGGCCGTCGGCGTACGACACGGAGGGTGACGCCGCCCGCGCCGACACGTAACGGGCGGAACGGCCCGGGCCCCTGCCCCGGAACGCGGGGCGACGCGCGCGGAAATGGCACTCACGCATGCGCGGGAATCCCACGTTGGCGCAATATCGAGGCAATCCGAGGGGGGACGGATCGGACCAGACGCCGCGTCCGGGGCATTCGTCGGCGATCATTCCGGCAATCCGCTCGGCGAACACACTCACGCCGCTCCGACTTTCCCACGAACGCCGCGCGCCTCGGCCGCTCGACCCACGAACTCCGCCCTCCGCCACCCGCCCCACCACCTGTCATCACCTAACGTATCGAATCGAATTGCCCCTGTTGTATCGGCGAACGTCAGCCTATGCTCGCCCCTTGGGTGCGGTGCAACCCCGCTCGGACGAATCAACAATATGATCCAGGACTTGCATTTGTAGAGATCCATAACGGCGAATGCAGGCGGCGCTTCACGAGGGTCCGGACAATCCCGTCCGGCCGCGCCGCCGCATGCCCGACGACCGGCACTCCGGTCGGCGGACGGCCACCGAGGAGGCACAACGTGCGCGGACGGCAACTCGGCCGACGGGCAACCAGCCTGCTCGCCATCGCGGCGGTCGGAGCGACCACGGCCTGCGGCGCCGATCCGGCGTCGACCGCGGGGACGGTCCCCGCCGCGAGCGCGCCGGTGCCGACCCACTCCGAGGCCGACGAACGGGCGGCCAGGGAGGCGGCGCTGGCCGCGTACGCCGGATATCTCGCCGCGTCCCGCACGGCGAGCGGGCGCAGCGACCCTCACCACCCGGACCTGGCGCGGTTCCTCGCCGACCCGCTGCTGACCCGGGTCCGGCTCTCCATCCGCGAGGCGAAGGAGCACGGCGCGATGCGTACCGGCACGTTGGTGTCCGACCCCACCGTGACGTCGGTCAGCCTGGATTCCAGCCCGCCCACCGTGGAGATCCAGGACTGCCTCGACGCAACCCGCTACCGCCTCGTCTACGCCAGGAACAAGCGGGTCGTACCCGGCACCGGCGGGACCCGGCACCTGGCCACCGCGACCGCCACCCGTTACCCCGACGGTCGCTGGCTGATCAGCGCCGGCGCCGCCCACGAGGACCTGCCGTGCTGACCTGGGGAGGAAGGGCCGCCCCGACCCCCGCGCCGACCGGGGCCGGG
>NZ_JBSGDY010000124.1:0-19282 GCF_053602615.1 Micromonospora sp. NPDC004336 | reverse complement strand
CCACTCAGAGTGGGCAGCGGTGATCACCTGCACCCCGGCATCCTGCCCGGCCATCCTCAACAGACAGACACCAGGGTTACGAGACGTCCCTTAGCCAGGCTCAGAGCCTGAGACAGGGAATCCCGGGACGGACCGGGCTGGTGCGCCGACAAAACAAAAGGACCGACGGCGCGCACGGTGTGAGCCGGCGCGCCGTCGGTCAGCCGTGTGAGTCGTTACGGTCCAGAGCGCTGGGACAGCGCCCCATGAACTCCTGCAGCTCGGTGCGTCCGATCGATCAGCGGGGCCAGGCTGCGAAGCGTCGCCGTAGCTGTACCACGTCGGCGCGAGTGAGCTGGTACGGCACGAATGCCTCGTCGGGCATCCTGTCCAGGCGCCGACCCACCACTGGAACGTCCTCTGCCTCAAGTCCGGGGTCAACGCGGCGGGCCATGGCCAGCAGCTGGGCCGGTGTGTACTGGTCAAGCACTGCGGCCACATCGACGTAGTCACGCTCGCGGGCTCGTCCCACGAGCGCGGTGACTTTCCAGGCGAGCAGGTCAGCCAGGTCCATGACCGGGCCGACATCCATCACCACCGGAGCATGGAGCCGCGCCTGACAGGACAGGCTCAGCCGGAGCACCTTGTTGCCCCGTTGAATCTCCCATTCCGTCATGTGGTCGTCAAAGCCGTAGATCACTGCCGACAGCTCGCTGTCGTCGGCGACCCGTGATACCTGGAAGCCAGCTTCGAGCAACGCCGTCTCCACGGCCTCGGTCGCTGCGGCGACTCCGTCGGCGCGGTCGGTGAAGGCGTCAACGTCCTCGGTCGGCCGGTCGACGACTCCGTGCAGGAGCAAGGCCAGTCCACCGCCGAGGGCAAATCCGTGCTGCTTGGCTACGGAGAGCGCGACCCGCGCGACCTCGACGTGCTCTGGGTCAGGGTGAGGCATCAGGCTGCGGCCGAGATCTGGCGCAGCACCGCATGCCGGTCCTCCCACGCGTGGCGCACACCCCGCGGCAGGTAGAGGTCGTTCCATACCCGGATCAGGGTCGGACCGTCGAGCCAGGCGCAGAGTTCATCAACCCGCACCGCCTCGGTCAGCACGATCTCGTACAGGGCGTTGCGCGCCCATTCCTGGTCCAGGTTGACGCGGCGGTCTGGCCGCCAGAGCAGCCGGTGTGGCAGCTCCACGACACCACTGGTCGGTCCGTGCAGGGCGGCAAGATCGTCTACGACCACGGCGGATCGGCCCGGCCGGGCTAGATACCGCCGGGCGGAACGGGTCGAATTGGCGCCCATGCGTCGAGGGTAGCGCCTCGAACGGGTAAAGGCGGGATGCTGCCGATGCCAACCGGGACGCCCATCAACGGCGGTCGGTCATTGGCTCGACCTCGGCTCGTTGGCATCGCGACCGCCGCCACGGCGCCGACTCGCTAATCATGGCCGCGCAGCCTCTGCTACAGGGGCAGCGAGGGGCCGGTCAGCCAGCGCTGCTACGGCCCGCCGCAAACTGCCGCACGTCAGCGCTGCCGTGGCACCGCGACCGTTTGATCAGCGCGGCGCCCGTGTCGCCGGGCATGGTCTCGTGCGATCAGGACCACGTGACCTTCCCGCCATGGCTGCGCTGTCCGGTCGGGCTGGACATGGCCAACCACCACCCTGCCGGGTGTGCTCGACCGCGCCTGGTCGAGATTGGCGGCCAATGGCCATATCTTGCTCCCTGTCGCGGGCCATTCCGGTTCGCCGGCCGCTGCGGACCCAGATGTCCCGTCCGCGTTGAGTTGGCACCGTCCGGTATGACTTGGCACGAGGTTGGCACTGTCCGGGTTGAGGTGGCACGTCCGGTACGGTGCTGTCCGGTCTCAGCGAGGTTAGCGGGTTCTCGGCGAGTTGACAGGCTTCCCGATGAGTGTGCGTGTATTTGGTCTCGACCGGCAGTCAGCTGTGTGCCGATCGGGCACTACGGCGCGGCGACTGTTGCGGCAATGGCCGCGTACTTGCGGTCCGGGCGGTCCGGGGACTGCTGCTGCAAGCGCTGAAGTTCGGTGAAACCAGCCTTTGCCAGGCGGGCAGAGAATGTGTCTACGGGCCAGCGGTATGCCGTGTGGACCTTGTGGTCGAACGCGGCCACATCGTCGTCGCTGTCGAAGAAGCCGATCACCAGGTTCCCGGAAGGAGGCAGCATCCGGCGGAACTCGGCGAGTACCGCATCCAGCTCCGATGGCGGTAGGTGGATGGTCGAGTACCAGGAGAGGATGCCGGCCACCGAGTGGTCGGGAAGGTCCAGGTCCGTCATTGATCCGAGCTGGAACGCCGGCCCGGGAAAGTGGGTCCGGGCGTAGCCGATGAACTCAGGTACCAAGTCGACGCCGGTCACGTTGGCGCCGAGCGAATGCAGGTAGGCGCTCCAATGCCCGGGGCCGCAACCGAGATCGAGCACGGCGCCGTCCAAGCCGACGAGGTGGTCTCGGACAAGGGCCGTGTCATCCACGTGGGCCTGCCAGTCACCATCGAACAGGGCGATGTACTGCTCGGACATGTGCGAGTAGGCGTCGCGGACCGGCTGGTTGCTCACGGCGCCACTCTAAAGTCTGCCCGCGTTCCGCCCCGAACCCAGTACGCGTCCGGGTTGAGGTGGCACGTCCGGTACGGTGCCGGGGTGCTGCGCGCGGTGCCGGGCCTGGGTGGGCCGCTGACGGCTGAGTTCGAGGTCGGCTACGTCGGCGCCGAGGGATCGGAGGTCCGCACCTCCTTGATCGACTCGGCGGGGGTGCTGTTCGAGCTGGTCAAGCCGGTACGCGGCTTCCCATCGTACAAGCGGCAGCGCAACTTCCCGGGCTTGTGGTGGTCGTCGACGACCGGCGCTCACGTCGGGTACGAGTCGTGGCTGGAGCGCGATCACCTGATGCTGCTCGACTTCGACCCGGCGGTGGCCGGGATCGCGTCGCAGCCGTTCTGGCTGTTCTGGGACGACGAGGCTTCCGGCCGGCGCCGTTCGCACGCGCCGGACTACTTCGCCCGGCTGGCCGACGGGCGGGGCCTGGTGGTGGACTGCCGACCAGTCGACCGGATCAAGCCGCGTGACGCCGCGGCGTTCGCCGTGTGACTGGGGCTGTCTCGGTAACGGTGTTTCCGGCAATCTTGGTTAGTAGGTTTCAGCGGCTGGGAAGCGGTCGCTGAAGGTGATGGCGAAGGCGTTCAACGCGGGTTTCCAGCGCATCGTCCATCGGGTTCGGCCTGCTCCGGTGGGGTCCAGCGATCGGGTCACCAGGTACAGACACTTCAACGCGGCCTGCTCGTTCGGGAAGTGGCCGCGGGCCTTGACCCGCCCGCCGGTAGCGGGCGTTCAACGACTCGATCGCGTTGGTCGAGCAGATGACCTTGCGGATCTCCACGTCGTAGTCGAGGAACGGGATGAACTCGGCCCACGCGTTGTCCCACAGGCGGATCACGGCCGGATACCGGCCTCGCCACTTGTCGGCCAGGTCGTCGAACGCGGCCCAAGCGGCGTCGGCGTTGACGGTGGTGTAGATCGGTCTAATGTCCCGCTTCAGCTCGTCCCAGTACTTGCGGGAGGTCAACCGGAACGTGTTGCGGATCAGGTGGATCACGCAGGTCTGCATCACGGTCCGCGGCCACACGTTCGTGACCACATCCGGCAGCCCTTTGAGGCCGTCGCAGACGAGGAAGAACACGTCCTTGACACCTCGGTTGCGCAGGTCGGTCAGCACGCTCATCCAGAACTTCGCGCCCTCACCGCCGGCGCCGGCCCACAGACCGAGGATGTCCTTCTCCCCGTCGAGGGTGACCCCGATCGCGGCGTAGAACGGACGGTTCGCGACCTGCCCGTCACGGACCTTAACCACGATCGCGTCGATGAACACTGCCGCGTAGATCTCATCCAGGGGCCGGTGGGACCAGTCGACCATCTCCTCGAGCACCTTGTCGGTGATCCGCGAGATCGTCTCCTTCGACACCGAAGCCCCGTAGATCTCGGCGAAGTGCGCCGAGATCTCCCCGGTCGTGAGGCCTTTGGCATACAGCGACAACACGACCTCGTCGACCCCGGACAGGCGCCGCTGCCGCTTGCGGACGATCTGCGGCTCGAACGTTCCAGCCTGGTCCCGCGGCACGTCGATCTGCACCGGACCGTTGGCGTCGGTCAGCACCGTCTTCGACCGAGTCCCGTTACGGATGTTGCCCGATCCGGCGCTGGCCTGGTCGTGTTTTTCGTAGCCGAGGTGTTCGGTCATCTCCTCGTTCAGCGCGGTCTCCAGGACCGTCTTGGTCAACTGCTTGAGCAGCCCGTCCGGGCCCGTCAACGACAGCCCTTGTTCCTTCGCGGCCCGGACCAGCTCGGCGGCGGCCTTCGCCTCCGCCGACGGCTCAGGCCGCTTCCTACGTCCGGTCTGGTCGTTCAGTGTCGCGGTCATCACGGCACCCTCCTCACCAGGCACAACGCCCGATGGGTCAGGCCGGAAACACCGTTAGATCCACACTCCCGGCGGGCGAGCGACCAGGCGCATCGCATGGTAATCGGTCATCGGCAGGGCTGATCGCCATCCGCGCGACTCGCGGCATGACCGGATGTCAAGATCGGTCGAGGACTGCTGATCCCGAGCAGGTATACGAGCGCCTGCCTGCCGGGTGGAGCGCAATGCAGTCCTGTGACCGTGATGGGTGCGGGTCTCAGCCGATGGTGCCTTCGATTTTGTTGGTCAGGTCGAGGATGTCAGGGACGGCGTTCAACACGGTGACCTCGACCAATGCTCCATCGCGGCCGTATCGGCGGCGGTACTCAGCGTAGGGGTAGTCGGCGATCGGCAGCCAGGATCGATGCCCCCGCATGGGGTGGTTCTTCTGCGTCACGGCCCCGGAGTTGAGCCGGCAGAGTTCGATTCGTGGGCCGTGTCGCTCGACGAGGGTGCGGGTGTCGACGTGCAGGACCACCTGGTCCTCGGTGCGGTACTCCTTCGCTTGACGCAGCCGGTCCAGCCGCTCAACGCTGGCCCAGAAGAAGACCCGGGAGTTGATAGCCGCGAGGTACTCGGTCAGCGAGGAATTTGGATCAATCTTCTCCGCAACGAATTTCATTGGCTTCTGATCGCGGATCACGGCAGGCGGCAGGCCGGGTGCGCGCAGGACGGTGGATTGCTTGCGAGGGGCGCTCAGGAGTCGGTCACGCTCGGCGGCGTCGAGGTCGAACAAATCGATCAGTTGCTGCGTGGACAGGAGGCCGTGTCGTTGCACCGATGGCCACGCGGTCGCCGACATCGTGTGGAAGACCTGCGGATGGCACGCGATCAGTTCCTCGACGTCCATGACGGTCATCATGCCGGACGTCCGCGACTACGGGCCTTCAGGGCGCGACCCAACCGGCCGTTTCATCGGTGGAAGGGACCTGGCGCCGATCGGCCATCGCCAGCGGATGCTGCAGCCACCCAGTCGCCTGGGTCCCAGCGTCCAGCCGTTGGCCGGCGCTGGTAACGGTTGCGCTCACAGGGGCGTTAACGGCCAGGCGTAACGCTCGTTGCCGTGAGCACCGAAGGCAATGTCAGCCCCTCTGACCAGGCTCGGCATCGTGAGCACCTCAGCCCCGGTCGGCCCCACCGGATCTATCCTCGGCTTTCGGACGAGGAGAAGGCGCTGGTCGTTGAGGCGGCCCGGCGAGCGGGTCTCACGCCAGCGGGATACACGGCGCAGGTGGTGGTCGGCACAGCACGCGGAGAAGAGCCGGCCATGGGTCTGACCGGTGACCTGCGGGAGTTGCAGCGAGAACTGTTTGCCGCCCGCCGTGCAGTGAACATGTTCGGCTCCAACGTCAATCAGGCTGCGGCGGCCGCGAACTCGACGGGGGAGCTGCCTGGCTGGGCCGTCGAGGTGGTGCAGTTGTGCGCGCATGCCGTCGTCCGCCTCGACCAGGTGACGGAACTGATCGACCGGCGGCTGCGGTGATCGCGCGTGTCCACCGTCGCGGCACCCGCGTCGGTAGGCTGCTGCGTTACCTCTACGGGCCTGGGAAGCAGGAAGAGCACGTCGACCCGCGGCTGGTCGCGGCGTGGGACGGTGCCGGGGAGTTGGCCGATCTGGAGCCGGAGATCACCGCCTCGGGTAAGCGGGACTTCCGGAGGTTGACCGCTCTCCTGGAGGAGCCGGTGCGTGCGGGGATTCATGCGCCGGCGAAACCTGTGTGGCACTGCTCGATGCGCCTGGCGCCGGAGGACCGCGACCGGGTTCTCACCGACGGCACCTGGGGGCGCATGGCCCGGGAGATGCTCACCGAAGCGGGACTCGCCACGCAAGCGGACGACCCGGGCCTGCGGTGGGTGGTGGTGCGGCACAACGACGACCACATCCACATCATCGCCACTCTCGTGCGCGAAGACGGCCGCACGAACTGGGCCCGCAACGACTACCCCAAGTGTGTGAAGGCCACCTTCAACGTCGCCCGCCGCTACGGCCTGCGCAGGCAGGTGCCCCCGGCCGACCGCACCGCACACCGGAGGCCACACCCGGTGGAGGTCAACAAGGCCCGCCGCAAGGGCTGGAGCGACACCCCTCGCGACGAGTTGCGACGGCGGGTCCGTACCGCCGTCGCCGCCGCCGGCAGCGAGCTGGAGTTCCTCGACCGGCTGCGGGAGGCAGGGGTGCTGATCAGAGTGCGTCGCAGCACCGTCAACGCCGATGAGGTCACCGGCTACGCCGTCGCGCTGCCTGGCGCGGGCACCGGTGACGGGCAACCGGTGTGGTTCTCTGGTGGGCGCCTCGCCCCCGATCTGACCCTGCCGAAGCTGCGCCGCCGGTGGGGCGACCCGCCGCCGGCTGCCGGCCTACCGTCGGGAGGTCGGGTCACGGCCCGCGCCCGAGCTCTACGCGATGCCGCTGGCGTCACCCAGGTCGCGGCGGAAGAGATCCGCCGTCGTGCCCGTGAGGATCCTGCGGCCGCCCAGGCCGCCGCTACCGCCGCAGCCGACGTGCTCACCAGCCTGGCGTACGCGAGGGAAGGCAGCCTGCGTGGGCCGTTGCACCGGGCGGCGGAGGTGTTCGACCGCGCCACACGTGACATGTACGCACGGACCGCGCGAACGACGTCCCTGTCGTACGAGCTACGAGCGATGTCGCGGCTGGTAACGCTCATGGGTCGTATCGCCGGAGACGAGGATTCGGTCGCCGCGATGGCGCTGGTGCTCGACATGGCCCGGCTTGCCGACGCGCTTGAGTACCTCCGCACCGCTCAGCATCGGCTGCACCAGGCGCAGGCAGCCCGGGACGCAGCCCGGCAACTCCGGGCCTTCGCCGCTGGCGGGCAGCCGCCGGTAACGACGCCGCTCACGGTGGCGGCAACGCCCAGCCCGACAGTGGACAGTGCCCGCCGCACACCGCGGGCCCGGTAACGGAAGGAAGCCCAGCATGATGCCACCGCAGCACGATGACCCGGTCGACGAGGCCAGACAGAAGGCGATGCAGTTCTTCAGTGTCGTTTCCACCCTCAGCGAAGCCGTCGCCCGCTACGCCGCAGTGGGCATCCAGCGCAGGGCCGCCGAGGAGGAACGCGCCGCTGGCCGGGAGCGTGCCGCCGAGGCGGCCAGCCGCGCCGCCGCCCGGCTCGGCGACTCCGTCCGTGCCGACCGGGAGCGACTCGCCCGCCGGGTCGACGGCTCGTGGCTGAAAGACGCCACCCTCACCGAGGTGGCCCAGCTATGGCGTACCGCGACGGTGCACGCCGCCGCCGGCGACCCCGTCGCGCAGAAGCTCGCGGGGCTCGCACTGGACCGCCTGGGCGAGCTGCACCCGCAGTGGCGGGCCGCGTACGACCGGCAGCGGGCGGCCGGAAAGTCCGCCCGCGACGCCGCCCGCGCCGCGGCCCACGAAGTCTGGGAGAGCGAAGCGACGAGGGCCGGTGCCAGCGGCAGAGCGGCGCGACCGCACGGTGGCCCCGAGGGCCGGAAGCTGCGCGCCGGCGCGAACGGGAAGGCGCTACCCGCTGGTGGGCAGGCGCTCAACGACCTGGACGCTGCCATACGCGCTGAAGCAGTGGGGCTGCTCGCCGACGTCAGTCCCGAGGCGCTGGACCGGCTACAGCGCGACCTGCGCGCCAGCGGCCGAGCGCCGGCGGCGGACGGTCTCGGACTGGCACGTCAGTACGTGAGTGAGGCCCGCAAAGCAGGCGTACTGACGCCGGTGGTCGCCGATGCCACCGACCGCGATTTGCTGGCACACGCGGACGAGGAACGGGCGCAGGCCCACGCCGCCGCCGGGACACTGGACGACCCGCACACCGCAGTCGATGAGCACACGGAGAGGCACGTTGTGGCCGCGAGGCATTACGGCTCGGCCAGCCACGACGAAGCTGTGGCCCAGCAGCGCCGCCTCGGCAGTACGTTCGCTCCGCTGGTCGTCGGCGGAAGGGTGGACCCCCTCGTGGCCGCCAAGCGGCCGGCGACCGTGGTACCGGAGCGGGTCCGGGCGGTGACGCGATGACCAGCGTGGAAACCTCAAGTCCTTCCGGCGAGGTGGACGGGACGACAGAGGATCTCGCAGCCCAGGTGGCGCTGTTGACCAGGCAGGTCGCCGAACTTCAGCAGGTTGTCGCCGACCGCGCGGCCAGCGGCGGGGAGGGGCAGCCACCGGTGTACGCGACTGTCGAGGAGTGGGTCCGCGACTACCTCCTGCCGGGATTTCCCCGGCCGGTAGGCGAGGTTGGGCTGGTGCGGTGGCACTGGTGCGAGCAGTGGTGGCGCCACGACGAAGCCGTTACCCGGCTGACCGCCTTGTGGTACGGCTGGGAACACGCCCGGCTGGAGATGACCGGCATGCTCGGCTGGCTACGCGAACTGGACCACCACCTGCCGATGCTGCTCGGCCCCGACGGACCGTTCCGCTCCTGCACCCCCGGCATCGACGGCAGCACTACCCGACACAAGGCCCCCACCGTTGCTGCCTTCGAGCAAGCGCCGGAGCAGTGGTGGGACTGGTGGGATACCAAGTAGGCACAGCGGCCTTCCTCTACCCGCTGGTCCTCGACACTCGTCCTGGCGGCACGGAACTGGGGGTCGAACGGTCGACGCCGGGCACGGCCTCGGCCGTCTATGGTCTATCAGTCCACGTTCCCGGAGGTAGCGCCATGGCCGAAGCCCAGCTCGCTTCGTATCGCCGTGCGGCGCTATTCGTCGACTTCGAGAACGTGTACATCGGTTTGCGCAACTCAAGCCCCGACGCGGCTACGGCGTTCGCCACTGACCCTGGCCGTTGGGTGCGGTGGATGGAGCAGGATCTCGGCCCATTCCGGGTCGACGACGACGAAGTCCCGCGGGTGCTGCTACGCCGCATCTGCTACCTGGAGCCGAGCCATTCCGGCAAGTTCCGCTCATACTTCACTCGGGCCGGGTTCCGGGTCGTGGACTGCCCGTCGCTGACGAGCATGGGTAAGAACAGTGCCGACATCCACATGGTGCTCGACATCCTCGACACCCTGACCCACCCGACCCGGTTCGACGACTTCGTCGTCCTGTCGACCGACGCAGACTTCACCCCGGTGTTCATGCGGCTGCGGGAGCACGACAGGACCTCGGCGATGCTGGTGAGCGGGCCGACCGCCGCCGCGCTGCAGTCGGTGTGCGACTTCGCGATTCCCGACATCATGTTCATCGAGGAAGCCTTGGGCCTGAGCCCGTCGCAAGCCGGAGTGGACCAGGTTCGAACCCCCGTGCCGCAGCCACGCGCGACCGCCGCTGCGCCGACCGACCGCGACAGCAACAGCGTGCGGAACCGCCTCGAGGCGGCGGTACGCCAGCTTGTGGCACAGTCGACGACCCCGGTCGACCTCGCCTCCGCAGCACACTACGTCCGCAAGACCGTGGGACGGGAGGCGACGACAAACTGGGCCGGGGCGGGCGGGTTCAAGCAGTTCGTCGCGGCGATCCAGAGCGACACCCTGGTGCTGGAGCCGCGCCACCCCGGCTGGCTGCTCGACCCGGCCAGGCATGAACTGGTCCAGCCCGCGAGCGCGCCGGAGATCGCCGAACGAGTGAGCCGGGTCGTCGGAGCACCGCTGATCGGCACAGACGCCTACCAGGCACTGTTCCGGTCGATCGCCGAAGAGGGCCGCGCCAACCCCGCCCTACCACAGGCACAGGCGGAGGAGGTGATCCGTGAGGCGTGCGGCCGGCGGGGACACACGGTCACGAGGAGCGCGATCCACTTCGTGCTCATCGGCCTGAAGTACAGCGGGGTTGAGTGGCGAGACGCACGACACGACGCGGCGAACCTCGCCTCGGAGTTCGCCGGTAACGTGCTGCGGCTGACGGTCAACGCCCGGATGGAGTTGTCGGAGGCGGAGCGGGCCGCGGTGTGCGCGTGGATCCAGGACGAGCACTGAACCACGCTAAGCCCGCCGCCACTCATGAACTCCGACCAGATCCCAACGTGCTGTCCTCGGCACGACCGCGCGCCGCCACCCTTGGACAGCGGCTGCGAGCCGTGACGCGCGGTCGGCGGCATGAGAGGGGCGCCGGATCGGGTGGGCTCGGCCCCTTACACACCGGTGCCGGCCGCTGCGGTGCTCAGGCTGTTGAGATCGGTGTGATACCAGGTCGATCGGATGAAGGCGTGCAACTCTCCGCCTCGGGCGATGTACTGCAATCCGCGTGTCTCCATGCCGTCAGGGAGCACGATTCGGCATTGCGCACTCAACTGAGGTTGGTCGTCTCGGCTGATCCGCAGCATCGTCGCGACGTCGTACTCCGGGCCCGAGCCCCTGATCAGGGCGAGGTCCGGGCCGCGTCGCAAGAGGTGGTGAGCAGACCTGTACGGGGATGGTCCCCAGTCAGTCACCTGGCTGCCGGTCGCGGAGAGGATGTGGAAATGGGTGTAGGGACAGAAGTATGCGGTTTCTCTGGCGACGTTGAGCGAGTAGCAGTCCGAGATGTAGGGCAGGCCGGAGTTGAGCGGGTAGAGCCAATCGACGGTCAGGTCGCTGTTGAAGCGTGCGAGGCCGTGGCCTTCTGGGCCACATCCGCTCATCGCCTCGTCGAAATAGCTGGCCCACACCTTGCCGGAGGGGGTGGTTAGCAGGTCCTCGATGGCGTCGCCGAGGTGGCCCTGGTGCTGTAGATCGCCGCTGCTGGTCCATACCTCGGCGTTGGCTTCCCCAGTCCGGGCCCGAGCAGCCGCCAGGAGCACGCGCCCCTCGGGCAGCGGCTGCACGAAGCTCACCTGCAGGTCGGTCTCGACATCGACAGCACCGAGGACACGTCGCCTGCCCGGGACATGCCACGTCACCTGCTTGCGACTGACGCTCTCGCGAAACCGCCACACGGCCAACGCGGTGCCGTCGGGACCTACAGCGACCGCTTCAGGCTCCGGCATCGTGTCCGCTGGATGCGCTGGCAGCACGAATCCGTGACGTTGCAACGGCGCGACCGGCAGCTTCAGGACCTCCAATCGCCGCAGGAGATTGGCCCGATCACGCTCCCCGTCAGTTCTCATCGCGAGCGTCATCTTGACATGACGGTCTGCCGATGCGACGCACCGCCGCGACCGGCCCGTCAACTGAGAGCCGAGCCGCTGAACGCACTCTTCCTCGGTGGACCCGTGCACATCAGCTGGCGGCGCGCGAGCTCTCCGAGCATCTGACCGAGGCGCACTCGGGGGTGGAGATCCAGCCCTCCGCAGGACACAACCCCGCACGGTGCGCCGGCTGGCCGTACGGCCGGCATCCCGGCCGTGGCTAGGCCAACCACAACCACCATCCGACCAATAAGCCATGAAACGTGAGTTGGCGAGGTGAGTCCGCGTCCAACCAGTTCGGTCGGTCCTCAACCGCGCCCCGGGAGCCGGTCACAGCGCCGGTGGCCAGTGACCTGCAACGCCTGCTCGGGGTAGTTGCGCTCCTCGCCAGGTGCGTAGACGGAGCGCATCAAACGTGTTGTAGCCGAGCACTCCCTCTCGTCATACAGTCTTGCGGATCGGTGATTCGGTTGGGCGTGAGTACCCATGCGGCGGGCCCTGTCGGTGGCCGGCTCTATGGTGCCGCCATGACGATCAGAGACGGTTGGATCTCGTTCGATCTCGGCAGGTTCCGCAGCCACGAGGTCGATTTCGCCACGTACAGCGGCAGCTCCCACACCGCGCTGCCGGCGCTTCCCCTCAGGCATCCAGGTGGTCTGCACAGCTGGATGCGGGAGTTGGTGCCACTCGGTAAACGCGCTGCCGGTCAGTACGGCCTGGACACCCTGACCCACGGTGCGCCCGTGTCCGAGAATGAGGCGGCCTTGCCGGAGCAGTTCGTCGCGTTCATGGCTGATCCGGTGCTGCGCGATTCGGTGCCGACCTGTACGTCGTGTTACTGGGCTTCCGACCTTCCGTGGGCGCCGAGCCCCGTCCACCATGGCGCGCAGCTGGTGCGGTTCCTCAACGACCAGCAGGGTTGTCTGTTCTGGTATCTGCACCTGCTGCCAGACGGCCGCCACGAGGTCCTGTGCGGTGGCGAGGCGTACGACCTTCGGGTGGTCCCCCAGGAGGAAGCGCATGAGGACCTGGTGCGGGTGGCCGACGACTTCGACCGGTTCATTGCCCGGTTCTGGATCGAGAACCTTGCCTGGTACGAGGTGGTGGGACAGAAGCGATCCGATGAGGATCTTTCCGAACCGGTCTGGGAGTACGTACGCCAATATGCGTCTGTGCACCCGTCGGCCGTTGGGTGACCAACAATCGGCGCGGTGGCAGCTCTGCTGGGCCGACACCACGCCTTCGTCCTCACCCTGCCGCTACCACCAGCGCACACCCTGCACCGGTCGACCTGGCGATGGGGCATCCCAAGCCCGAGCCCGACGATCCCACTACCAGCGCAGACTCGGTCACTACGCCAGCCGAAGGATCAAGTGACGTTGGAGTACGAACCGAGAGGAACTGCCCATGGGCATGGAGTTGATCGGACGCCGTCTGTCGGCTGATGAGCTACGGACGGTGCGGCGGCTGGGTCACCAGGAGGTTCAGGAGGCTGGACGAGCTGCCTGTATAAGGCGATCGCGGGGGAGGGCTCCAGAGCCAGCCGGGACCACCAGTAGGTCAGTGTGGGCTCCATTGGGTCGCGGTGATCGACGCGAGAAGCCGCAATGAATGCCGGTCAGCCATTGTCACCGGTTTTCGCCATCGCCGGTTCCGCTGTAGCCTCCGGTATCGCTGCAGCCGGTCCGGGTCGGGTGGGTAGCAGCACGGCGGCGAGCACCGCGCTGGCCGCCAGCACGCCGATCACGAGCCAGACGGTGGTGGTGAGGGGCAGTTGTTGTCCGGCGATGCTGCCCGCCGACGCGCCGACGACGGTCGCGGCCATCTCGGCGGCCGAGAAGGCGGATCCGACCCGACCGAGTTGGCGGTCCGGGGTCTGACGTTGGACTTGGACCTGGACCAGCATCAGCAGCGCGCCGCCGGGCAGACCGGCCAGGGCGATGAAGGCCAGCGCGGCGACGAAGTGGTGGATGAGGAAGAGCCCGGCGAAGCAGAGGGTGATCGCCGCCAGGCAACCGGTGAACGACAGCCGGAGAAGCCCGCTGCGGGACAGTACGTTGCCGACGTATGCGCTGGCCAGGAAGCCGCCGCCGAGTGCCGCCATCAGAACGCCTACGTCGCCGGCGTCGCCGCCAAGGACGTCGAGGACGTACGGCACCAGAAGCACGTTCAGAGCGGCGTTGGCCGACAGGAAGAGGCTGGACACGATGAGCGTCGCGCGGAGGACAGAGTGCCTGAAGAGAAAAGCCAGGCCCTCCCGGACCTGCTCCCAGAAGGCGGCCAGCCAGGAGGAAGTGTCCGGCTGGCGCCCATTGTCGGCCACCCGCAGCCGGCCCATTCCGAAGATCAGCACGGCGGAGAGCAGGTACGTCGCGGAGTCGATTAGCACCAGGCCGTCGAAACCCACGAGGGCGTAGAGCGCGCCGCCCAGGGGCGCGCCGGCGAGGCGGACGATGCCGCCCGCAACCGTGTTCCAGGCGTTCGCCGCCTCCAGGTCACCGCCCCGACCGACGATGGCGGGCACCACCGCTCGGGCCGCGGGCTGGAAGAAATGCCCGATCGCGCTCTCGAAGAACATCGCCGTGTAGAGCAGCCACAGCATGCCCGGATCGTCGACTACGAGCAGCGCCAGCACGATGACCATGCGCAGCAGGTCCGCCCCGACCATGACCGTCCGCCGGTCCCACCGGTCGGCCACCACCCCGGCCAGGGGCGCGAAGACGATCGCGGGCAGGGTCTGCGCGACGAAGGCGAAACCACTGCTGAGCGTCGATCCGGTCATCGTGTAGACGTAGACCGGCACGGCGACGATCATCAGCCAGTTGCCCAGGTTGGACAGTAGCGTGCTGGTCCAGAGCAGGCCGAAACGCCGGTTCCTGATGAAGATCACCGCCCACCTTACTTCTCCGTTACCACCGCTGGTGCCCCACGTCGTTGGCGACGTCGGATGACCCGCCGTATGGCATGCCAGGCCGGTAGTGCGGTGGCGGTCAGGCTGTGGTGGTGGCAGAACTCGTTCGCGTTCGGCTGGCTCCGTGACCAGGAGGGTCAGCAGCTGTTGAGGATTACTCGTAGAGGTACCGGCTCTCCGATCCGGCTGCGACGGGCGATGGTGGTGCTCGCGTCTGCCGGTGGGAACACGGTGCCGGCGATCGCCCGTCTCGTCCAGGCCGACGAGGACACGATCCGGCAGGCCATCACCGGTTCA
This sequence comes from Micromonospora sp. NPDC004336, assembly GCF_053602615.1. NCBI lineage: Bacteria > Bacillati > Actinomycetota > Actinomycetes > Micromonosporales > Micromonosporaceae > Micromonospora > Micromonospora sp. NPDC004336. The sequence continues at coordinate 4,584 of NZ_JBSGDY010000124.1, read as the reverse complement.
ACGAGATGGGGATGGCCAGCCTGGACCCTCAGTGGGCGGGTGGCCGTCCCCGCCAGATCGGTAGCGATGCCGAGCAGTTCATCGTCGAGACGGCCAACACCCGCCCCGAGAAGCTCGGGCGGCCATTCACCCGGTGGAGCATCCGCAAGCTCGCCGACTACCTGCGCGTTCATTCCACCCGACGGGTCCGGATCGGGCGGGAACGGCTACGGCAGATCCTGCATCGGCACCGGATCACCTTCCAGCGGACCAAGACGTGGAAAGAGTCCACCGACCCGCAGCGCGAGGTCAAGCTCGCCCGGATCGAGTACGTCAGCAGCCATTTCCCGCAGCGAGTGTTCGCCTTCGAAGAGTTCGGGCCCCTGGTGATCCGCCCGCAGGCCGGCACCGGTTGGGCACCGGCCGGGCACCCACACCGGCTACCCGCGAACTACCACAAGCTGCACGGCGTCCGGCAGTTCCAAGGCTGCTACTCCGTCGGCGACGACCAACTCCGGGGCGTCGTCAGGCGCCGTAAGAGCGCCGCGAACACCCTCACCGCGCTCAAGTCAATCCGCGCCGCCCGCCCGGACGGGGCACCGATCTACGTCATCCTGGACAACCTGTCCGCGCACAAAGGCCTCAAGATCCCCAGGTGGGCGGCCCGCAACAAGGTCGAACTCTGCTTCACCCCGACCTACGCCTCCTGGGCCAACCCGATCGAGGCCCAGTTCGGACCGCTTCGCACCTTCGTCATCGCCGGCTCGAACCACCCCAACCACACCGCCCTGACCCGACGGCTGCAGGCCTACCTGCGGTGGCGCAACGCCAACGCCCGCCACCCCGACGTCCTGGCCGCCCAACGCCGCGAACGCACCGCATCCGCAGCGAACGCCAACGACGCTGGGCCAACCCAACATCCGAGCAGCCTGACTCCAAAACCTCAAACGTTCGTTATCGGGGCACTAGTCAGGGCCGACCAGGAGGACGAAGGTGCGTGCTAGGCCGAAACGGTCGGTGCGTGGCCAGTCCAGGGCGGCGAGCGCCGCAGCGGACGGTTCGTGCCGCCGGCCGTTGATCCGGACCTCACAGTCGGTGAAGTCACCACCCTGGCCGACCAGCATACGAACGCCATTGAGGTATGGGCGGTCGAGCCCGGCCGCGATCACCGGGGCCAGGGTCGACCACGGCATCGCCTCGGCGAACCACTCCTGCTTGCCCTGCGATCCGTCGGCGGACCATCCGGTCGCACTGCCAACGATCGCATGCCAGCCGGCGAACCCGCCCTGGTCGCCGGACCTGAAGTGGTTCGCCAGTCGCCCTCGCTGCTCGATCATCTCCAGGACCGTCACCAGGCAGGTCTCGATCCACGCCTGGATCGCCTGACGGGCGGCCTCGACCGGATCGGCCGCGAGACCAAGCGTGCAGTCGACGACCGTTGGCACGTCAGGCCGGTCCACATTCAGCAGGATCTCCAGGTCCAGATGACGGTAATCGTCGCTGTCCGCCGGAAGAACCCGAACGCCCAACGATCCCGACCGCAGCATCGGCCCGTCGGTCAGCCGCCACTCGCCACCCACCTCGGCAAGCATCGGCGCGGCAAGCTCCAGCACACGCTCGGCAGGGAGAGGCTGTGGAGTCGGCCGCGGGTCGATCATGATGGTTCAGCGTACCGGCAATGCGCGGTGCCGTGGGCCAAGCAAGACCGTGAACGTTTGTGGTCAAGGCACTAGAACGCCACGCGGGACCGCCAAGCCGCGCGACTCGCGGCAGAAGCGTGCACGCGGCCCCGCTTTATCGGCGGCCTCACGGCGGCGGTGTCAGCGACCTCGGTGATCTCGAAGCCGTCCGGCGCTGGGGTGCTCGGCAAGGCGACTGCCCGGTGTCGACTGCTGCGGCTCGCAGGGCGCCATCATCGCGGCTAGAAGAGGTGACATGGATCGGCCAGTTGCGGTCCGTGGGTTGAGCCGAGATGCAGATTCATCCGGCGATCTGCTTGCGAGCGGCGATCGTTGCGGCGAGCAGCATCTCGTCCGCGCGCATATCGGCGTCGAAGTCGCCGATGTTCAAACCGGCCCGACGCCGTGAGGCAATGAACCGATCCAGCCGGTCGAGTATCGGCCGCGCATGTGACCCCATCGCGGCGAACACCCGCAACGCCTCGGGCCCGCACAGGTCGTCGGACAGATACGTCGGCAGGACCTCCAGCAGTTCAGCGGCTGCCGCCGGACCTTCGTGGAGCCACACTGCGCCGGCCGATTCCACCTGCTCGAATCCGGGAACCTTGAACAGACTCCGCAGCTGCCTGTGCTGGCGGACGGTGAGCCCGCCGTGCTCGGCGAGCCAGGTCAGCAGCTCCGGTGCGAAGCGGCCACGGCGAAGCTCTTCCGGGCGTCCGGCGAGATAGCGTTCGGCCACGGCCCGGTCCAACGTGACTTTTAGCAGGGCGGAGGTCGCGCCTTGCGTCGGGTAATCCCGCAGCACCGGGACTGCGGCTGCGGCTGCTGGGCCGATCTGTCCCAGGACGTAGAACGCCCAGTCTGGGGTGTCATTCTCGGCCCCCTCGAGCCTGGCGATGAGTTCTGGCACCGCGGGAGCCGCAGCCGGGCCGAACGCGGCCAGCACTCGCATCGGTAGGTCCGGCGAGCAGGAATCCGGAAGCGCGGCCAGAATCTGTCGAGCGGCGGCCACCGGCGCATCCGGATCAGCGCCCGCCCGGGCAACCGCCCTGAAGGCCCTAGCCAGGCGGGGCTCGTCGCTGTCGGCGAGCATCAGCCGTACCAGATGCGGCACTGCTCGGTGGTCGCCGATACTGCCCAAGCCGATGGCGGCCACCGTGCCGAGGTCAGGGTCGTCCAGCACCACCGCGAGATCGTCGGCGGCCAGCCGGGACGCGGTCATCGACGCCGCCACCGCGTGCAGGGCCGCCGACCGCACCTCAGAAGGCTCTTCCTTCAGGAGGGTGATCAGCATCGGCGTTACCCGGCCGGGCGCTGCGCGCCACTCACGCATCGCCGCGACCGCCATCCGTACGCCTTCGCGCCTAACCTCCGGGCGTTCGGCCGGGTTCGTGAGCCGTTGCGTCCAGGCGCAGCAGTCCTCCTCCCGGTCGAGACGGGTCAGCGCCCCTGCCCAGTGCTGACCCGCCGTCTCCGGCAGACGGGAACCTGGCGCGTCCAGAACACCGGCGCACGTTCCGAGATCGGCACGAATCGCGGCGTCCAGCACCGGCCAGGCCGCCGAGTCGTCTTTGCTGAACACTGCGATGTTGGCCAGCAGCCGGACGGCCGGAACGGGATCCGCCCGCAGGCGTTCCAGGATGGCCTCATGCCCCAGGACCTTGTGCCAGGGCATGGCCTCGACGAGGGCGATCCGGACGACCGGATCGGTCGAGGCGGTCAACGCCGCCATGGCGCGACCAGGTTCGGCGGTGTTCACCAGTAGCCTCGCCGCAGTACGCCGCACCGGTGGATCCACGTCGCTCAGCGCTAGCTCGGCGGCGTCTGCAACCAGGGGGCCAGTCGGAGTTCTGGAAGCACAACTCGTCCAGCAATTCGAAGATCGTCCGGCGCGCCGCTGCGCGCCGGTCGGTCGTGAAGATCAGCAGGCGACGGGTCATCAGCCCGTCCCAGTCGGCCCGGACGAAGCGGAAGATTGATTCCCGCGCATCGCTGCCGGGAATCAGGACGTCGCCCGAGGCGATGCCTACTTCTAGCCATTCCCAGTTCGTCGGCGATGCCGCCGGTGCCGGGCTGTTCACTCTGCGAGGCGCGGGGCGCCCTTTCCGTACGTCATGGGTCTGATTTTTGCTCAGGAGAGTTCCAGCGCGCAACGCGATCAGGTATCCACTTCTCGGCAGTTCCGGGAGTTGGCCAGCTCGGAGTGCTGCCCGCCACTGGAGTGTGACGACTCCAGGCTGGTTGCCGTGCACGGACGACGGCAGATCCGGATGGTGGCCAGCGAACTCGGTTGCCGCTTTGTCGATGCCTGTGACACGGTGCAGATCCCCGACCCCCGCTCCGAGGCCCCGATGACGATCTACTTCTACGGTGCCGACGAGGTTCCGTACGGTTGCTTCTCCAACTTCTCCGGCCACGGCTTCGACCTCGACGGCCACTGGTGGACGACCTCCGAGCACTATTTCCAGGCCCAGAAGTTCCCCGGTACCCGCCACGCCGAACTCATCCGGCGGACGGCGACCCCGTTGCGGGCCGCCGAGCTGGGCCGCGACCGATCCCGGCCGCTGCGCCGCGACTGGGAACGGGTCAAAGGCGACGTGATGCGCCGGGCCGTGACGGCCAAGTTCACCGCCCACGCCGACATCCGCGCCATTTTGTTGGACACCGGCGACGAGGAGATCGTCGAGGACACCAGCACTGACCACTACTGGGGACGCGGCCGGAGTGGCACCGGCAAGAACATGCTCGGACGGATCTTGATGCGCACCCGCACCCAGCTACGCGCCGACCTCACCCCAGAACACCCAGGGCCGCCGACAGCGGCGATAGCACTGAGAGCGTGTTTGAGAAGGTCTGTTGTGGACGGCGTGGTGGCATGACTTCCACCGGCGAGACGGGCAGGGTGGCGCGGTGTCTGCACGCCGTG
>NZ_JBSGDY010000123.1:0-19313 GCF_053602615.1 Micromonospora sp. NPDC004336 | reverse complement strand
TACTCGCCGTAGTCGGCGACGCGGGTGAAGCCCAGCCGCTCGTAGAGCCGCACCGCCGGCCCGTTGTCCGCCTTCACGTTCAGCGTCACGTGCGTGACGCTCTCCAGCAGCCGCCCGCACAGCGCCGCCACCACCGCCGCGCCCAGGCCCCGCCCGCGCGCCCGGGGATGGGTCGTCACGTTGCCCAGCGCCGCCACCCGGTAGGCCGGGGAGAACACGTGCACGCCGGCGACGGCCACCACCTCGTCGCCCTCGCGGACGCCCACGTACTGGCCGGTGTCCAACATCCGCGGGTCGAACCAGTTGCCCGGGTACGCCTGCGCGTACAGCCGGCGCAGCGCCGGCAGGTCGGCCGCGCCCAACACCGCGCCCGCCGGCTCGGTCGCCGCCAGCCGGGCCGGTTGCGTCAGCGCCATCTTCAGGTGCGGGCCGGCCGGCCGCATCCGGAACGCCGAGGCCAGCGCCGGCTCGCACCCGGGGGACAGGTGCGCCCACAGCCGCGCCGGCAGCACCGGCGCCAGCTCACGCAGCAGCTCCGCCAGCTCCGTCACCCGCGGCGGCGCCGCGAACGCCAGCAGCGTCGGCGGGTCCGCGCCGTGGTACAGCAGCGCCACCTCCTGCCCGCGCCGGAACCAGGTGGTGTACGGCCAGAAGAAGTCGTCCAGATCGCCCAGCTGGTAGGCGTGCAGCACCGGGTCGCGCCCCAGCAGCCCGGCGAGGACGGCTCGGTCGTGTTCGGCGCGCACCGGCATCCGCCGATGATCACACACCGGCCGTCGCGGCGACGCCCGGGTGCACGTCGGCCCGGCCGGCGCCGCGACGCCGAAGCAGTCGGCCCGGCCGGCGCGGCGGTCAGGTCGACGCCACCCACTGGTCGTAGCCGAGCTTGCCGACCAGCGCCAACACCACCACCAACAGCACGATCCGCACGAAGCCGGAGCCGCGCCGCAGCGCCATCCGCGCCCCGAGCACGGCCCCGGCGATGTTGCACACCGCCATCGCCGCACCCAGCAGCCACCACACGTGCCCCGTCGCCGCGAACACCACCAGCGCCCCCAGGTTCGTGCCCGCGTTCACCATCTTCGCCATCGCCGAGCCGTGCACGAAGTCCGCACCCACCAGCGCGGTGAACGCCAGCACCAGGAACGTCCCCGTACCCGGCCCGATGAGCCCGTCGTACAGCGCGATGCCCACGCCGGCGACCGCGACCACCGCCGCCATCCGCCGCCGGGTCCGCCGCTGCGGCTGCGCCACCACCCCGAGCTGCGGGCGCAGCACCACGAACACCACCACCGACACCAGCACCGCCAGCACCACCGGCCGGTACGCCGACGCCGGCACCGACCCCGCCAGCGCCGCCCCCAGCCCGGCGCAGCACACCGCCAGCCCCGCCGACGGGCCCGCCACCGCCCAGTCGATCTTCGTACGTCGCGCGTACGTCACCGCCGCCGTCGTCGTGCCCGCGATGGCCGCCAGCTTGTTCGTGCCCAACGCCGACGCCACCGGCATCCCCGGCGCCGCCACCAGCAACGCCGGCAGCAGCAACAGGCCGCCACCTCCCACCACGGCATCGATCCACCCCGCCACGGCGGCAGCGGCGAGCAGGGTGGTCAGCGAAAGGGGGTCCACGGCCGGCAATTCTTCCCACCGCCGGCCGCCCCGCGAGACCACGTGTGGCCAGCCTCACCAGCGCCCCGCCCCACCGGCCCGGCCGCACGCGCCGCTCCCGGACCCACCCGACCGACCCGGCTCACCGGCCCCGCCGGCGACGCAGCCACACCCCCGCCGCGCCCACCGCCACGAAGAGCACCATCGAACACCACAACGCCTTCCACACCCGGCAACCCTCCCACGGCGACGTAGGGTGCAAAGCGTGCGCCTGGCCACCTTCAACCTGCTGCACGGCCGGTCCCTCACCGACGGCCTCGTCGACCCCGACCGGCTCACCGCCGCCGTCACCGCCCTCGACGCCGACGTCCTCGCCCTGCAGGAGGTCGACCGCGACCAGAGCCGCAGCGGCAGACTCGACCTGACCGCCATCGCCGCCCGCGCCCTCGGCGCCGGCGAACACCGCTTCGCCGCCGCCGTCGTCGGCACCCCCGGCGAACAGTTCCGCCCCCTGCGCCACGACGACGACGGGCACGGCGAACCCTGCTACGGCATCGGCCTCGTCACCCGCTACCGCGTCCGCACCTGGCAGGTCACCCGGCTGCGTCCCGCCCCCGTACGCTCACCCGTCTACGTCCCCGGGCCCGGCGGCGGCCTCACCCTCCTGCACGACGAACCCCGCGTCGTGCTCGCCGCCGTCCTCGACACCCCCCACGGGCAGCTCACCGTCGCCGCCACCCACCTCTCCTTCGTCCCCGGCTGGAACGCCCACCAACTCCGCCAGACCGTCCGCGCCCTGCGCGCCCTGCCCGCGCCCCGCGTCCTCCTCGGCGACCTGAACCTCCCCGCCGGCCCCGCCCGCCTCCTCACCGGCTGGCGCCCCCTCGGCCGCCGCCCCACCTACCCCGCCGGGCAGCCCCGCGTCCAGCTCGACCACGTCCTCGCCGACCGCCACGGCCTCGACCGCCTCCCGCCCGTCACCGCCGTACGCACACCCCTGTCCACCATCTCCGACCACCGGCCCCTCCTGGTCGACCTCGGCTGAGCGTCCTGTGGCAAGCTGAACCCGACGCGACTGGCGGCCAGGGGATGGCGACAACCATCGGGGAGCTCCACCAGCGCAGGTCGACCGCCTGGGCCTGCGCTGACGACAGGAGCACCATGCCCACCGCCCGACTCCTGCCCGGCGCCCCCGTGGCCGAACGCATCCTCACCGACGTCGCCGCCGGCGTCACCGCCCTGCGCGCCGCCGGGACCACCCCCAGCCTCGCCACCATCCTCGTCGGCGACGACGACGCCAGCGCCGGCTACATCCGCATCAAGCAGCGCCAGGCCGCCGAACTCGGCTTCGACTCACCCCACGTCCACCTGCCCGCCACCGCCACCCAGGCCGACCTGCACCGCGTCATCGCCGAGTTCAACACCGCACCCGACGTGCACGGCCTGCTCATCCAGCACCCCATCCCCGGCCACCTCGACTACGACCGGGCCCTGCAGACCATGGACCCCGACCTCGACGTCGACGGCATGCACCCGCTCAACATGGGCCGGCTCGCCCTCGGCCTGCCCGGGCCGCTGCCCTGCACCCCCGCCGGCATCGAAGCGCTCCTCGCCTTCCACGACGTCCCCGTCGCCGGCCGCGACGTCGTCATCCTCGGCCGCGGCGCCACCCTCGGCCGCCCCCTGGCCCTGCTGCTCACCCAGAAGCGCCCCACCGCCAACGCCGCCGTCACCGTCGTGCACACCGGCGTACCCGACTGGGCCACCCACACCCGCCGCGCCGACATCCTCATCGCCGCCGCCGGCGTACCCGGCATCATCCGGCCCGAACACGTCCGCCCCGGCGCGGTCGTCGTCGGCGGCGGCGTGCGCTACGAAGGCCGACGCCTGCTGCCCGACGTCGACGAGTCCTGCGCCGACGTCGCCGGCGCCATCACCCCGCGCGTCGGGGGAGTGGGCCCCACCACCGTCGCCATGCTCTTCCGCAACGCCCTCGACGCCGCCCGACGCGCCACCGGCCACGCCTGACCCCGCACCCCGACCACCCACACACCGCGCCCCGGTCGGCCTCGTCGGGCCCGACCGGGCCGGCCACGACAGGAGGCGGCGGCCCGCGTCGCGGACGTTGTCGGAGGCCCTCCCTACGATGCCCGCAATGAGCGCAACCGTGGTGGCGCGCGTCCGCCAGACCCTCGCCCGATTCGCCGCCGACGACGTCCCGCCCATGCCGCCCGCCGAGCGGGCGGCATGGGCGCACGCGCTGGCCGACGACACGGAACCGGCCGCCACCGACCAGCTGGTGGCCGCGTTGCGCGCCGGCGAGACCACACCGGACACGCTGCTGGCAGCGGCCCACCGGCTCACCGGCACGCCCGCGCGAGCCGTGGTGACCGCGGCCATCGACGCCGGCCGCGTCAACGCACGCTCCTACGACTCGTCCCAGACCCCGCCGGCCGCCGGCGAGTTCGCCCGCGTCGCGGCCGGCTGCGCCGAGGCCGAGGACGCGCTGCTGCGGGCGGTCCTCGTGACCCACCCGTACGAGGACCGGCCCGGCAGCGTCCCCCACCGCAACCGGACACGCCGCATCGCCGCAGTCCTCGCGGTGCTGTCCGACGCCCACCGCGACGACACGGACCGGTTGGTGCACTGGGCACGGATCCTCGGCGACGCCGACCGCCCCCGCCTCGCCGGCGCCGCCAGCCTGCTGGCACCCCTGGGGCTGGCCGAGATCGACCGGCGCTGCGGCCCGTTGGACGACGGCATGCCCGAGGCCGAGTCGGTGCCGCTGGTACGCGCCCTCGCGCAGGCCGGCCGCGCTGGAGAGGCCCTGGAACTCGCGGCACGACTACACCCGCACGACCGGCAGGAGGCGCTGGTCGCCGCGGCGCGGGCGGTGACCGGGGCGCGCGACGCACGGGCCGTGGTGGCCGCGTTCCGCGCCTGCCCGAAGGGCGGCCGCGACCGCGACCGGCAGGTGGCCTACCGGCACCGCTTCGCCCGGGTGCTGCTCGCCTGCGGCCGGGTCGACGACGCCCTGGCCGAGCTGTCCCGCATGCGCGACTGCCGCACGTCCGGGTTCGGGCCGGCTCCGCTCGCGTCCGAGCTCACGCGGTGGCTCGACCAGCGGCCGGACGAGGCCACCGGGCAGCGCCTGCGGGCCGTGCTCGACGTGCTGGAGAGCCCGCACGTCATCCCGCAGGAACTCGCCCCGTGCGTCGCACCGGTGCTCCACCGGGTGTTCGTGCTCGCCGACCCGGCGCTGCGCACGGAGATCATCGACGCCCGCGCGGCCGGGCTACGGGCGCGGCTACAGCCCGGGGACCGGGCGCTCGTCGACGCCGGGCTCGCGGCCGGGCTGGCCGCCGTCGGCCGCGTCGACGAGGCGACGTCGTTCCTGCGCGACGCGGTGCGCACGGCGCAGCACGGCCGGCGGCTGTTCTTCAGGGCGTGGCCACTGTTCGAGGCGGCCGCGGAGGCCGACCTGGCCGACCGGGACCCCGACCTGTTCGCGGAGGTCGTCGGCACGCTGGCGGCGCGGGCGTCGTACGGGCCCCCGGTGAGCACCGCCGTCGCCGTACGGCTCGGTCCGGCCGGCCGCGCCGCCACCGCGCGGCTGCTCGACCGGTTCCCCCCGGAACACGCCGGCGACTGGGCCGGCTGGCTCGCCGCCGCCGCGGCCGCCACCGGTGACCTCGGCGCGCTTCTCGCGCTGCTGGACGTCGCGGCCGACGCGGCATCCGCCCGGACGGCCGGCCGGGGGATCGCCACGGTCCTGGCCCGGCGGGGCGACCTGGCCGACGCCCGCGCCGTGGCCGACGCGTGCGGCCTGCGCAACGACCTACCGGCCGGCGCGGCGCCCCACGTGGGGTGAGGATCGTCCCGGTCCGCACCGCGACCACCGGTGGGCGCGGTGCGGCCGGACGCGGGCGGGGGAGGGTACCGGCCACGCGCGCCGCGCGACGGTAGGAGGCGACGGGCCGCCGGCAGGGCCCTCCTACCGCGACAGCCCGCGTTCGTCGACGCGCCGGGTCGCGCTGCCCCTGAAGAGCACGACATTCCGTTGGCTAAACCAACGATCGTGATAACGTTGGTCGCACCAACAATCCGGTGTCACGCAAACCCCGGGAGCCCTCACCATGATCAAGCCGTTCCGCATCGACATCCCCCAAGCCGACCTCGACGACCTCACCGACCGACTCTCCCGCACCCGCTGGCCCAACGAGGTCACCGACGCCGGCTGGGACTACGGCTTCCCACTCACCCGACTCAAGGAACTCGCCGAACACTGGCGCACCACCTACGACTGGCGCACACACGAAGCCACACTCAACGAACTCCCACACTTCACCACCGAGATCGACGGCCAGAACATCCACTTCGTCCACGTCCGATCCGCCAACCCGGAAGCACTCGCCCTCGTCCTCACCCACGGCTGGCCCGGCTCGTTCCTGGAGTTCCTCGACGTCATCGAACCCCTCTCACGCGACTTCCACCTCGTCATCCCCTCCATCCCCGGCTACGGCTTCTCCGGCCCCACCCACGAACGCGGCTGGGACACCGTCCGAATCGCACACGCCTGGGCCGAACTGATGCGCCGCCTCGGCTACGAGCACTACGGCGCACAGGGCGGCGACTTCGGCTCCGGCATCTCCCTCGCCCTCGGCGCGATCGCACCCCAAAACGTCGTCGGAGTACACGTCAACTACCTGCCCACCCGACCCGACCCGGACGCCGACATCCCACTGTCCCCAACAGACGAAGCCCGCCTCGACAAGATCCGCCACCTGATGGCGAACCGCCCGCCCTACCAGACCCTCCAGGCCACCACCCCACAGACCATCGGCTACGCGCTCACCGACTCACCGGTCGGCCAACTGGCCTGGATCGCCGAACGCTTCGCCCACTGGACCGACCCACGCTCCCAGATCAGCGACGACCGCATCCTCACCGACATCTCCCTGTACTGGCTCACCGCCACCGCCGCCTCCGCCGCCCGACTGCACCGCGAGGCCCCCCGCCGAACCCAACCCTGCACGACGCCCGTCGGCGTCGCGGTGTTCGCACACGACATCACCCAGCCGGTACGACCACTGGCCGAGCGGCTCTACGACATCAGACACTGGTCCGAATTCGCACACGGCGGCCACTTCGCCGCGATGGAGGTGCCCGACCTGCTCGCCGAGGACATCCGGACCTTCTTCCGCACCCACACCGAGCACCACCAGCCGACCACCACCCGCTAACAGACGACACGGGCCGCGAACGCCCGGCACCCCGAAGCGTTCGCGGCCCGCCAGCCACCCACCACCACGACAACCCACCCTCACCGCACCACCATCCGCTCCACCGCCGCACACCACCCCGGCAGAAACGCCAACACCTCGTCCGCCCGCCGCCGCCGCGCCGCCACCGACAACACCCCCAGATCCGCCACCGCCGCCTCGAACGACGGCGCCAACTCCACACCCCGCCCCGGCGCGTCCACCGTCAGCACCGCGTGACACCGCGCATACGTCGCCACGATCCAGAACATCGCCTCCCGATGCCACCCCGACGCCACCAACGCGGCACTACCGTCCACCACCACCGGCCGCGCCACCGCCGTGATGTCCGCACTGAAGGCGAACCGCGTCCGCGCCACCCCCGCCGCCACGTCGAACGTCCGCGCCAACCCCGCCAGATGCTCCGCCACCCGCCCCGCCGACACCCCACCGCCGTCCAACAACCCCAGCACCGCCCCATAACGGTCCGCCATCCCGTACGCCGCCAACACCTCCCGCGCCACCACGTACCGCCGCCGCACCGTCGGCTCCACCAGCCCCGCCACCAGCGGCAACACCGCCGTCAACGACGTCGGGAACAACCACGCCGTCACCTGATCGTGCAACGGACCCGACACCGGAAGCCCCCGCAACCCCGCCTCGATCCGCGCCCGCAACCCCGCCAACCGACGCCGCACCCACACCGGATCGGCGAACCCCGCCGACACCTCCGCCCCCAACCGCGCCAACCGGCCCGTCGGATCCGCCAACACCCCGTCACCCCGCAGGCACCCCGCCAACACCCACGACCCCAACACCTCCTCCGCCGAGCCCAACTCCTCCCACGTCACGAAGCTGACCTCCAGCAGCACCCCGCCCCACCGGAACTTGCCCAGCTTCTCCGCCGGCTCCGACCGCACCACCAGCACGTCCACGTCCGACCACGGCGGCAGCACCGCATCCGCCGCCATGCCCAGCACCGACCCGCTCAACAGCGCACCCTCCACCCCCGGCACGTCCGCCGCGTACTGCCGCACCCACGCCGCCGCCACCGCACGCGCCGCACCCGCCCTCACGACCGCACCCCCGAACCGGACACCGCCAACGCCGCCAACGCCCGATTGGTACGGTTGGACCGCACCGCCTCCCGCTGCTGCCCGGCCGTCACCTCGATGTACGTCTGCGACGACGCCAGCGACGCGTGCCCCAGCAACCGCATGATCTCCGCCGCGCTCGCCCCGTCCTCCGCCAACCGCGTCGCGAACGTGTGCCGCAACGCGTGCAGCCGCGCCCCCCGCGGCACCCGGTCGGTGATGCCGGCCCGCCGGTAACACGACTCCACCAGATACTGCAGCCCACCCCGACGCAGCGGCTCACCCCGCCGGTCCACCAGCAGCGGCGCGTCCGGCCGCACCGTCCGCGACCCGAACCGGCGCGCCCGACTGTCCAGGTAGGCCGTGAGCACCCCGTCCAGCTCCGGCTCGATCGGCACCACCCGGGGGCGCCCGCCCTTGCCGGCCACGTCGATCCGCCGCTCGCCCGGGCGACCCGCCACCGAGCCCACCCGCAACGCCAGCAGCTCCGACAGCCGCAGACCCGCGCACAGCGCCAACGCCAGCACCGCCAGGTCCCGCTCCGGCCACGGGTCGCGTTGCCGGCCCTCCTGGCGGGCCACCGAGGCGAGCAGCTGCTCCGGGGTGTCCGCCCCGCGCAGCGGCTTGGGCTGGGGGAGCGGCGCCCGGGGCCGCCCGACCGCCGGCATCGGGTTGCCGGCGACCGCCCCGTCGGCGACCAGGAAGGAGAAGAAAGTGTTCCAGGTGGACCAGGCCCGGTGCACGGAGGCGGCCGCGCGGGGAGCGGCGAACCGGGCGAACGCCGCCCGCATGACCCGGGGAGTGAGGGCGGCGACGGGCAGGCCGTCGAGGGGGAGGGGAGGGGTGACCTCCTGCGCCGCCAGCGTGGCCACCGTACGCAGATCCCGCCGGTAGGCCGCGAGGGTGTGCGGGGAGGGCTTGCGGGTGGCGCGGGCGGTCAGGAACTCCTCGATCAGCCGCATTACCGATTCGTCCTTTTTGTCATGCATAAGCACTATTATGCATGAATTTCGTGTTCGTTGGCAACGACGGGAGAGAGGGGAGAGCGTGCGACGCTACGTGCTGACCGGCGCGCCCGGAGCGGGAAAGACCACCCTGGCCGACGCGCTGCGCCGGCGCGGATGGAGCGTCGTCGCGGAGGCGGCCACCGACGTGATCGCGGCGGGGCAGACGCACGGCGACACCGAGCCTTGGCGAGGGCCGGACTTCGCCGACGCGGTGGCCCGCCTGCAGGGCGAACGCCAACGGGCGGCCGAGCCGCGCGACATGACCGGTTGCGACGCGCCCGTGCAGGTCCACGACCGGGGGCCACTGTGCACCCTGGCGCTCGCGCGCTTCCTGGGTCGTCCGGTGGGGCCGGTGCTCGCCGGCGAGGTCGCGCGGGCGCTCAGGGAGGGCGTCTACCAGCGCCCGGTGTTCCTCGTCGAGCCGCTGGGCTTCGTGACGCGCACCGCCGCCCGCCGGATCGGCTACGCCGAGTCGCTGGCGTTCGCGCGCGTTCACGAGGAGGTCTACCGGGCGCACGGCCACGAACTCGTCGTGGTGCCACCCGGCCCGGTGGCGGTGCGGGTGGCGCTGGTGGAGGCGCGCCTGCGCCGGTTCGCCAACCTTCCGCCCGACCGGTGCGAGGGAGGGGCGGATCCCGACTACTTGACATAATGTACATTATCGAACCTGGAGTTACCGCAGGTGGGAGACTCGCCAGGCGTACAGCAGTCGGTCGCTCTTGCTGGAGTTGCACGACCCGCAGGCCCACGCGAGGTTGCCGATGCTGTGACGTCCGCCCAGCTTGAGCGGCACGATGTGGTCGATGCTGGTCGGCGTGGCGAGGCGGCAGTACGCGCAGCGGCCGACCTGGCGCGCCAGGAGTCGCGCCAGGTCCCGCTCGGTGATGAGGTCGGCCTCCTCCCGGGCCAGCGCGCTGCGGCGGCGCGTGTTGTGCCTGATGCCGTTCGGCCCGGCGGTCCAGCTCGCATCGGCGCACCGGGAGCTACAGAAGACCTTGTGCTTGCCGGCCGATCGGTCGACCGGCCCGCCGCACCAGGGGCAAGCGGCTCCGCTCAGACGCGCCGTCCACGGGCGGTGCCTGAACCCCAGCGGGTCGCCGTACTTCCGCAGTCGCTGGTAGTGGGAACCGCAGTATCCGACCGCCAGGACAGGATCCGGGCACTCGTCGATGAGGCACGCCTCGGCCCGTGGTTGCGGGGTCGGCCGGGCCAGCTCCCGCCAGTTGTCGCCCCACTTCTTGGCGAGCTGGTAGTGCTTGTGGCAGAGCTGCCTGGCATAGTGCTCGCGCTCGCAGCCGCCCTCGCCGCACTTCCGCTTCGGCTTCCGCGCCGTGCCCAGTGGGTCTCCGGTGCGCTTCCACTGCATGTAGTGCTTCCGGCACCAGCCGCGAGCGACGAACTTGCCGTCGCAGCCTTCGATCTCGCAGAGCCTCACTCATGTCCTTCCGTGGAGGACATGATCGTGCCAGCGGGATCTGACAACCTCCATCGTCTTGCGGTCCGCGAGGGTCGGCGCAACGGATCGGCGTGGCGGCTTCGTGGCCGGCGGTGGGTGCAAGGGCACACCGCCGGCCACGGGCTGCTGTGCGCGTCAGTCCTCGACGGACGCCGTCGGACGAGCCTCGCGCCGACGCTGGCCCGCGACCGATGTCGGCCGCGGGTCTCCCCTCTCACCGGCCGCCAGCAGGATCACGCTGGCGAGCAGGACGGCCGTGCCGGCGACGACGCTCGCGTTGGGGCGCTCGCCGAAGGCCAGGACGCCGATGACCGCTGCGGTGAGCGGTTCGACCAGCGCGACCACGGAAGCCGTGGTCGCGCGTACTGCGGCGAGGCCGGCGAAGAACAGGGTGTACGCCAGCGCGGTCGGTACCGCGCCGAGGTAGAGGATCGCGCCCAGGGTCCAGGATGCCCGGTCGAGGTTCGGCAGCAGGCCCTCCAGCAGCGCCATCGGCAGGAGGCACACCGTGCCCACCGCGAAACCGGCGAGGGTGGACTCGTACGCGCCGTTGGCGTCGCCTCGGCCGGAGGACCTTCCCAACAGTGTCACGCCCGCGTAGCCGGCGGCGGAGAGCAGTGCGTACCCGATGCCGAGTGCGGGCGCCGGTCCGATGCCGGCGTCCGTTCCCGCCGAGAGCAGCACCAGGCCGACGACGCCGCCCGCCAGCGCGGTGGTCCCGGCGGGGCCGGTCCGCTCCCCCAGCGTGAGCCGGGCGCCGGCGGCGACCAGGACCGGGCCGGAGCCCAGGGTCACGACGGTGGCGACGGTGAGTCCCGCCTGTTGCACGGAGGCGAAGTAGGCCGTCTGGTACACGGCCAGGCCGATGCCGGTGACGAGTACCCGGTGCGGGTTCGCCGCGATGGTGGCGCGAAGCGGGGCGGCTGTCGTCGTGCGACGGTGCCGCCGGACCAGGTGGGCGGCCAGGAGCAGCCCGAGGCCGGTGAGGAACCGCCAGAAGGAGACGGAGACGGGGCCGATTTCGCCGACGTCGTAGAGTGCGGCGGCCACGGCGCCGCCGGTGCCCCACGCGGTGGCCGCGATCGCGACGTAGAGGACGCCCTGCCCGTCGGGCAGGGTGGAAGAGGACTGCAACTGGGATCTCCTCGAATGGTTGCCGACACGTTGTCTTCCGTGGGCAACCCGCGCAGCCATCCGGGCGGGGCCGGGATGGCTGCGTGTGATGCCCGCCTATTCGGCGGGCGGTGGAGGCGTCAGGAACAGTTGCACGGGCTCACGGTACTCGAGCGCAGCGCTGCCGTTGGCGGGTGGGCGGGCCGGCGGGTGTCGACCTCGTTCGGCAGGGGCGCGGAGGGTGGTGTGTCCGCCGGTGGCCGGGTGCGTGGGCTCGGGATGTCGGCTGGGTGCGGTTGCCCCCGGCGGGCCCTGAGGCTCGCCGGGGGCAGCCGTGCGGTGGTGCCGCTCCCCTGTGCGCGGTCAGGCGCCGACGTAGGTCGCGAGGTGCTCGCCGGTGAGGGTGGAGCGGGTGGCGACGAGGTCGGCGGGGGTGCCGGTGAAGACGATCCGGCCGCCGTCGTGGCCGGCTCCGGGGCCGAGGTCGATGATCCAGTCGGCGTGGGCCATGACGGCCTGGTGGTGTTCGATGACGATGACCGACTTGCCGGAGTCGACGAGGCGGTCGAGCAGGGCGAGCAGTTGTTCGACGTCGGCGAGGTGCAGGCCGGTGGTGGGCTCGTCGAGGACGTAGATGTCGCCCTTGTCCGCCATCTGGGCGGCGAGCTTGAGCCGTTGCCGTTCGCCGCCGGAGAGGGTGGTGAGTGGCTGGCCGAGGCTGAGGTAGCCGAGCCCGACGTCGGCGAGGCGGTCGAGGATCTTGTGGGCGGCCGGGGTGCGGGCGTCGCCGTCGGAGAAGAACTCCTCGGCCTCGGTGACCGACATGGCGAGGACCTCGGCGATGTTGCGGCCGCCGAGGGTGTATTCGAGCACCGCCGCCTGGAAGCGCTTGCCCTCGCAGTCCTCGCAGGTGGACTCGACGGTGGCCATGACGCCCAGGTCGGTGTAGATGACGCCGGCGCCGTTGCAGGTGGGGCAGGCGCCCTCGGAGTTGGAGCTGAACAGTGCCGGCTTCACGCCGTTGGCCTTGGCGAACGCCTTGCGGATGGGGTCGAGCAGGCCGGTGTAGGTGGCCGGGTTGCTGCGGCGGGAGCCGCGGATGGCGCTCTGGTCGATGACGACGACGCCGTCGCGGCCGGTGACGGAGCCGTGGATCAGTGAGCTCTTGCCGGAGCCGGCAACGCCGGTGAGCACGCAGAGCACTCCGAGGGGGATGTCGACGTCCACGTTCTGGAGGTTGTGTGTCGACGCGCCGCGGATCTGCAGGGCGGTGGAGGACGGACGTACGGACTTCTTGAGGGTGGCTCGGTCGTCCAGGTGGCGCCCGGTGAGCGTGTCGCTGGCCCGTAGCCCGTCGATGGTGCCTTCGAAGACGACCTCGCCGCCGGCGGTGCCGGCGCGGGGGCCGAGGTCGACGATGTGGTCGGCGATGGCGATGGTCTCGGGCTTGTGTTCCACGACGAGCACCGTGTTGCCCTTGTCGCGCAACTGCAGCAGCAGGTCGTTCATCCGCTGGATGTCGTGGGGGTGCAGGCCGATGGTGGGTTCGTCGAAGACGTAGGTGACGTCGGTCAGGGACGAGCCGAGGTGTCGGATCATCTTGGTGCGTTGGGCCTCTCCCCCGGACAGGGTGCCGGCGGGTCGGTCGAGGGAGAGGTATCCGAGCCCGATCTCGGTGAAGGAGTCGAGGAGGTGTTGCAGGCCCGTGAGCAGTGGGGCGACGGATGGTTCGTCGAGGTCGCGGATCCAGTCGGCCAGGTCGGTGATCTGCATCGCGCAGAGGTCGGCGATGTTCTTTCCGTTGATCTTGGAGGACTGGGCTTCCTTGCTGAGCCGGGTGCCGTGGCATTCGGGGCAGGTCGTGAACGTCACGGCCCGCTCGACGAAGGCGCGGATGTGCGGTTGGAGCGAGTCGACGTCCTTGGCCAGGTACGCCTTCTGGATCTGTGGGATCAGTCCGGCGTACGTGAGGTTGATGCCCTCGACCTTGATCTTGGTGGGCTCCTTGTGGAGCAGGTCGTGCATCTCCTTCTTGGTGTACTTGTGGATGGGCTTGTCGGGGTCGAACATGCCGCCCTCGCGGAAGATGCGGCCGTACCAGCCGTCCATGCTGTAGCCGGGGACGGTGATGGCGCCCTCGTTGAGGGACTTCTTCTCGTCGTACAGCTGGGTGACGTCGATGTCGTTGATCGAGCCCATGCCCTCGCAGCGCGGGCACATGCCGCCCAGGCGGGTGAAGGTCGCCTTCTCGGTCTTGGTCTTGCCGGCGCCGCGTTCGACGGTGATCGCGCCGCTGGCCTTGACCGAGGGGACGTTGAAGGAGTACGCGTTGGGCGGGCCGATCTGCGGCTGCGCGAGGCGGCTGAACAGGATGCGCAGCATGGCGTTGGCGTCGGTGGCGGTGCCGACGGTGGAGCGCGGGTTGGAGCCCATTCGTTCCTGGTCGACGATGATGGCGGTGGTCAGCCCCTCGAGCCGGTCGACCTCGGGCCGGGCCAGTGTCGGCATGAAGCCCTGCACGAAGGCGCTGTAGGTCTCGTTGATCAGCCGCTGTGACTCCGCCGCGATGGTGCCGAACACCAGCGAGCTCTTGCCCGAGCCGGAGACGCCGGTGAAGACGGTCAGCCGGCGCTTCGGGATCTCGATGCTGACGTCCTTGAGGTTGTTCTCGCGGGCGCCGTGCACGCGGATCAGGTCGTGGCTGTCGGCGATGCGTGGCGTGGGCGGCTGCGTGTCCGTTCTGGTGCCCGTGCTCATCGTGTCTCCATCTGTCTCGCGGGGCCGCCCGCGGCGGTCTTCGGCGGCGTCTCCGGCTCGATCTAACCAGTTGTCGGCGGTGGGTCAGGTCCTTCGTCGGCGCGGTCGCGGTGTTGTCTGTCCGCCGGGTGCGGGCGCGGTGGCGGG
Source organism: Micromonospora sp. NPDC004336 (assembly GCF_053602615.1). Classification (NCBI taxonomy): domain Bacteria; kingdom Bacillati; phylum Actinomycetota; class Actinomycetes; order Micromonosporales; family Micromonosporaceae; genus Micromonospora; species Micromonospora sp. NPDC004336. Next base: position 4,870 of record NZ_JBSGDY010000123.1, on the reverse strand, counting down.
GTGTGTCAGAGGCCGCCGGCGACGCGTAGGACGGTGCCGGTGGTGTAGGTGGCGTCGGGGCCGAGCAGCCAGGCGATGGCCCCGGCGACCTCGTCGGGCTCGCCGGCGCGGCCGAGCGGGATGCGGGCGGCGGCGCGGTCGGCTCGGTCGGGTTGGCCGGAGAGGGTGTGGATGTCGGTGCGGATGATGCCGGGGGCGACGGCGTTGACGCGGATGCCGCGGGGGGCGAGTTCCTTGGCCAGGCCGGTGGTGAGGGTGTCGGTGGCGGCTTTGACGGCGGCGTAGTGGACGTATTCGCCGGGGCTGCCGAGGGTGGCGGCGGCGGAGGAGACGTTGACGATGGCGGCGCCGTCGCCCATCCGGCGGGCGGCCTGTTGGGCGCAGAGGACGTAGCCGATGAGGTTGACGTCGACGACGTCGCGCAGGTCGGTCGGGTCGAGGTCGACGAACGGGCCGATGGGGCTGGTGACGCCGGCGTTGTTGACCAGGCCGGTGAGGGGGCCGAGGTCGGCGGCGGCGTCGAAGAGGGCGGCCACCTGTGCGGGGTCGCGGGTGTCGGCGGGGACGGCGAGGCCGCGTACGCCGGCGGCTTCGATGTCGGCGAGCACGGCGGTGGCGGCGTTGCGGTCGCGGCGGTAGCTGAACGCGACGTGGTGGCCGGCGGCGGCGAGGCGGCGGGCGGTGGCGGCGCCGATGCCGCGGCTGCCGCCGGTGATGACGGTGACCTGCTTCAATGTTCTACTCCCCTGCCGTGGTTGCCGGGCCGACGCTACCGTGGCGGCGCGTCGGCGAGCGTGGAGACGGTGGTCACATGAGGGCTCGGGTGGTGGCGGGGCGCGTGGTCGCTCAGGTCACGTCGCGCCGCATCGGTACGAGGACGGCGACCGTGGAGGCGAGAAGCGTGTACGCCATGAGCAGCAGTGCCGCGGCGGCCGGCGGGAGGAGCCGGGCGGGTGCGGTGCCGAGTTCCTGTGCCATGGCGTCGGTCAGGTAGGTGAAGCCGGTCAGGGCCGCGGTCGCGCCGCCGGGCAGGACGGGATAGAGCTGGTTCACGCCGGGGATCATCATGAGCAGCGTCTCGCCGAGGTAGAGGTAGCCGACCACGACGCACAGGGCGACGACCTGGTTACGGATGAGCGCGCCCATGCCGACGCCGAGGAGCAGGTAGGCGGCCATGGCGACGCCGATGCGGGCCAGCAGCGCCAGCACGGTGCCGGCGGGCAGGCCGAGCGGCACACCCTGTGCGGCGGTGACGGCGAAGAGCGCGGCGGCGGACGTGCCGGCGAGCACCAGGCCGTAGGCCAGCGCGGCGGCGCCGTAGACGACGAGTTTGGCGGCGAGTACGCGCCCTCGGCGAGGTGCGGACAGGAAGGTGACGGCGGCGGTGTGGTGCCGGTATTCGGAGGTGACGGCGGCGGTGCCGATCGCGGCGGGAACGAAGGCGGTGATGCCGAGGATGCCCAGCAGTCCGCGGACGCCGGTGTCGGTGTGCAGGCCGGGCATGGGTGGGGTGAAGTTCTGCGGGCCGACGAGTGCCGTGGCGGCGGTCAGGCCGCCGCCGAGCAGCACGGCGGTGATCAGGAGCGCGGCCGGTGTGCGGGTCGCCAGCAGTCTTCGGGACTCGGCGGTGATCAGGGGGGTCACGGGGTGTGCGCCTGTTCTGTGGTGGTCGCCTGGTCGGTGGTGAGGCGGAGGAAGAGTTGTTCGAGGCCGGCGTGTCCGGTGGTGAGTTCGTGCACCCGCAGTCGATGCCGTGCGGCGATGTCGGCGACGGTGGGGGTGTCGAGTCCGTGTACGCGCAGGCGGTCGGGGCCGTCGCGTTCGACGTGTGCGCCGGTGAGGGCGGTGAGTAGCGCGTCGGCGTCGGGGGTGCGTACCACGACGGTGGGGGGCCCGGTGAGTTGTGCCCAGGGCCCGGCGGCGACGAGTTCACCGTGGCGGATGACGACGACGTTCTCGGCGAGGGTCTCCAGTTCGCTGAGTGCGTGGCTGGAGACGAGGACCGTGCGTCCGTCTGCGGCGAGATCGCGCAGGAGTTGCCGCAGCCAGGACATGCCTGCCGGGTCGAGACCGTTGCTGGGTTCGTCGAGCAGCAGCACCCGGGGGTCGCCGAGCAGGGCGGTGGCGAGGTTGAGTCGCTGTCGCATGCCGGTGGAGAAGGTGCGGGTGCGCAGGTCGGCGGCCGGGGCGAGGCCGAGCCGGTCGAGCAGTTCGTCGACACGGTGGTCCGGGTGGTCACCCATCGCGGCGTAGACGCGCAGGTGGTCGCGGGCGGTGTGACCGGGGTGGAAGGCGACGGTGTCGAGGACGGCGCCGACGGTTCGGGATGGTTGGGGCAGGTCGCGGTAGGCCAGGCCGCCGATGGTCGCGGTGCCGGCGGTGGGTTTCACCAGGCCGGTGAGCGCGCGCAGGGTGGTGGTCTTGCCGGCGCCGTTGGGGCCGAGGAAGCCGGTGACGACGCCGGGTTCGACGGTGAAGCTGAGGTCGCGTACGGCGGTGACGGTGCCGAAGCGTTTGGTCAGGTGGGACACCTCGACGGGAAGGTGTTCGCGGGTCACCGTCGGCTCCGGGTGGCGTGGTGGATCGCGTCGGCGACCGTGGTGGCGGCGGGGTCGGAGAGCAGGATCTCGTCGTAGCCGGTGGCGGTGCGGTCGACGGTGAGGTGCAGGCCGGGTTGGCCGGCGCGGGCGGACACGAGTTGTCGTGGCCCGCCGAAGACGCCCCAGGTGCCGATCTTGACGAAGCCGGAGACGGCGAGGCCGCTGCGGGCGCCGCGGGCCAGGCGTAGTGGCTCGGCGACGACGGTGACGCCGCGTACCGCGGTCAGGGGCACGGTGAGGTGCTGTCGCCGGATCCACATGCGTTCGCCGGCGGTGAAGGCGATGTGGAGGTGGCCGGAGTCGAGGGTGGTGGAGGCCATCAGGTGGGTCCTTCCGTGTCGGTGTGGGGTGGGTCGGTCGGCAGCAGGATGGTGGCGAGCAGCCGGGGGGTCCGGTCGGCGGTGGGTTCGTGCCGGACGAGCGGGAGCAGGAGCGCGTTGAGGTCCTGGGCGAGTCGGGCCAGTTCGGCGTCGCTGAGGTGCAGGACGAGTTGCTGGTAGCCGACGCCGTCGGCGGCGTAGTCGATGTGGTCGCGGTCGAGGTAGCGGGTGAATTCGGACAGCAGGCTCGACACGAAGGCGGTGAACCAGCGGGCGTGGTCGTCGCGGGTGGCGGCGGCGAGGGTGGCGGGGTCGGGTGAGGACCCCCCGCCGGGCAGGGCGTAGATCCGTTCGGTGGCGCCGCCGGCGGGGCGTTCCTCGGCGATCTCGACCAGGCCGGCCCGGACGAGGGTGCTCAGGTGTCGGTAGAGGGTGGCCTGGGGGACGTCGGGCAGTGCGGCGGCGAGGTCGCGGGTGGTGCGGTGGGCGCCGGCGATGGCGCGCAGGATCCGGATGCGTACCGGGTGCAGGGCCAGGTCGGACCAGCGGTGAGGCGGGGTGTCCACGACCCAGACGTTATCATTCTCGATAACGATAACGCAGTCAGGGCGCGGGATCGCCTACGCTTCGGCGCAACTGGCGACGACGGCGGAGGTGCGCGGTGGCGGGTGTGGGTGTCGGGGACGTGGTGGAGGACTTCGAACTGCCCGACGAGACGGGCACGCCGCGGCGGCTGTCGGAGTTCCTGGCCGCCGGTCCGGTGGTGCTGTTCTTCTATCCGGCGGCGATGACGAGGGGGTGCACCGCGCAGAGCTGCCATTTCCGGGATCTGGCGGCGGAGTTCGCGGCGGTGGGCGCGACCCGGGTGGGGATCAGCCGGGATCCGGTGGCCAGGCAGGCGGAGTTCTCGCGGCTGCACGGGTTCGACTATCCGTTGCTGTCGGACCCGGACGGGGTGGTGGCGGGCCGCTTCGGGGTGCGGCGGCGGCTGCCGCTGGGCGCGTTGAGCACGCGGCGGATGACGTTCGTGATCGGTACGGACCGGCGGGTGGTCGAGGTGGTCCACAGTGAGCTGGACATGAACGCCCACGCCGACGCGGCGCTGCGGGCGCTGGGGGGTTGACCGTCCGCCTGTCGGGGTCGGCTGGTATCAAGGCAGGCGTCTGAACAGGTGTACGAGGGAAGAGGTTGCTGATGGGTGCCGCTGGCCAGGGATTGTCCGACGAGGACGTGCGCAGCTTCCGGGAGGCGTTGGCGGCGGGGCGCAAGCCGAAGGTGGTGTTCACCGCGTCGGCGGGTCAGATCGCCGGGCAGGTGGGGCAGGTGGTGGAGCTGACGGACCCGGCGGTCTCGGACGAGTTCGTGGTGGTCCGGTTCGGCCGCGACGAGCTGCCCTTCTCCCCCGCCGACGTGGCGGTGGCGCCGCGCGGCGCGGGCCGCAAGGCGCCGGAGCCGCAGCCGGAGCCCGAGCCGGCCGCGCCGGCGCCGGCGGAGCCGGAGTTCGTGTTGGACCGGGAGCGGGTGCCGGCGCCACGGCAGCCACGGGAGGAGTCGAAGGTGGAGACGGTGGAGGCGAAGCCGGCCCGGCGTCCGGTCAAGGCCGCCAAGCCGAAGGGCCCGGCGGGGTTGACCGTCACGCTGGCGTACGCCGACGGCGAGTGGACGGTCGCGGCGCAGCAGGGCAGCAAGGCCCTGGCGAAGCCGTACGTGGTCAAGCCGGCGGAGGCGCTGCGGATGGTGGCGCTGGTCGACGTGCCGGGGGTGCACGAGGCGGTGGAGCAGATCATGGCCGCGGAGCGCGCCGAGGCCGAGCAGCAGGCGGAGAAGCTGCGCGCGGAGCTGGCGGAGATCGAGGCGCGCCTGGCGGAGTTGCGCGAGGCGCACTGACGCGGGCACGGCCGGGGGGGGGGGGGGGGGGGGCCCCCCCCCCCCCCCCCCCCCCCCCCCCGC
>NZ_JBSGDY010000122.1:0-19411 GCF_053602615.1 Micromonospora sp. NPDC004336 | reverse complement strand
CCGGGCTCGGCCGGCAGGAGGGTGAGCGCCGGGGTCCGGCGTACGGCCGTGCCGTCGGCGTACGTCTGCACCACCTCGAACGCGAGCCGGTCGGCCGGTGGCAGCGGGCCCATGGAGAGGGTGAGCCGGGCCGGGCCGGGGGCGGCCCCGGGCATCCGGGTCCAGGTCACCGCGCTGGTGACCAGGTCGACGCGGGCCGAGTGGAGGCCGGCGACCGGCTGGTCGAGGGCGCGGGTGGTGATCCGGGGCGCCCAGCCCGGCACCGACATCGGGTAGACCTCGGCGACCGGGGCGTCGGCCGGCAGCCGGATCTCGATCCGGTCGGCTCGGGCGCCCGGCCGTTCCTCGGGCACCACGAACTCCAGTTTCACCGCTCCGCCCTGCCGGGCCGTGGTCGGGACGGTCGTCACGTCCGCCGCGTGGGCGGGGGCGGGCCAGGCCAGCACCCCGGCGGCGGCCAGGGCGGCTGTCACCCCGGCCCGGCGCCGACGGGCCGCCGTGCGGGTCATCGCCATTGTCGGTCCCCATCCGTGCTCCGGGTGGCCGGCTGCGGCCACATGCGGTAATTCGGATGCGGCGCCGGAAAGGTTCAATCCGCCGGGCGGGGACGTCGCCGGGCGGGGCGAGCGTCGCGCGCCCCACGGGCCGCGTCCGCGGCTGTCGGGCCACCCCGGCCCGCAGGCCGACGGCTCGCGGGGCGGTGGCGTCGCCGACCGCGCCGGCGGGGGCGACCGATAGCATCGCAGGAGCCGAACGCTCGGCGTGATCCTTACCGTACTGCTGGAGGAGTGACCGTGTCCGCACCCCGTACCCCCGCCGTGGCCGACCCCGTCGTCGTCGCCGCCGGGACCACGGCGGCCGACGCGGTGGCCGCGGCCGGGCTGCCCGCGACCGGCCCGAAGGCGATCGTCGTGGTCCGCGACCCGCAGGGCCAGCTGCGCGACCTCGACTGGGCGCCCGAGGTCGACACCGAGGTCGAGCCGGTCAGCCTCGACTCCCCGGACGGGCTCGACGTGCTGCGGCACTCGACCGCGCACGTGCTCGCCCAGGCCGTGCAGGACGTCTTCCCCGAGGCCAAGCTCGGCATCGGCCCGCCCATCGAGAACGGCTTCTACTACGACTTCGCCGTCGACAAGCCCTTCCAGCCCGACGACCTCGGCAAGCTCGAGAAGCGGATGCAGGAGATCGTCAAGTCGGGGCAGCGGTTCCGCCGCCGGCGCTTCGGCAGCCTCGACGAGGCGAAGGCCGAGCTGGCCGCCGAGCCGTTCAAGCTGGAGCTGATCGACCTCAAGGGCGACCAGCAGGGCGAGGTCAAGGGCGAGGGGCTGGACACCTCCGAGGTGATGGAGGTGGGCGGCGGCGAGCTGACCATCTACGACAACCTCGCCGCCAACGAGGACAAGGTCTGCTGGTCGGACCTGTGCCGGGGCCCGCACCTGCCGAACACCCGGCTGATCGGCGCGTTCAAGCTGATGCGCTCGGCCGCCGCGTACTGGCGCGGGTCGGAGAAGAACCCGCAGCTCCAGCGGGTCTACGGCACCGCCTGGCCGACCCGGGACGAGCTGAAGGCGTACCTGAAGCTGCTGGAGGAGGCCGCCCGGCGCGACCACCGCAAGCTCGGCGTGGACCTGGACCTGTTCAGCTTCCCCGACGAGATCGGCTCCGGGCTGCCGGTCTTCCACCCCAAGGGTGGCGTGATCAAGCGGGAGATGGAGGACTACGTCCGGGCCCGCCACATCGAGGAGGGCTTCCAGTACGTCGGGACCCCGCACATCACCAAGGAAGGTCTCTTCCACACCTCGGGTCACCTGCCGTACTACGCCGACACGATGTTCCCGCCCATGGAGATGGAGGGGGCGGACTACTACCTCAAGGCCATGAACTGCCCGATGCACAACCTGATCTACCGCTCGCGCGGGCGCTCCTACCGTGAGCTGCCGATGCGGCTGTTCGAGTTCGGGTCGGTGTACCGGTACGAGAAGTCGGGCGTCATCCACGGGCTGACCCGGGTGCGCGGCTTCACCCAGGACGACTCGCACTCCTACTGCACGAGGGAGCAGGCGCCGGCCGAGATCAAGCACCTGCTGGGGTTCGTGCTCAGCCTGCTGCGGGACTTCGGCATCGACGACTTCTACCTGGAGCTGTCGACCCGCGACGAGTCCAAGCCGGAGAAGTTCGTCGGCACCGAAGAGGACTGGGCCACGGCGACGGCGGTGCTGGAGCAGTGCGCCCGGGAGACCGGGCTGGACCTGGTGCCCGACCCGGGTGGCGCGGCCTTCTACGGGCCGAAGATCTCCGTGCAGGCCAAGGACGCGATCGGCCGCACCTGGCAGATGTCGACCATCCAGTACGACTTCAACCAGCCCAAGGGCTTCGGGCTGGAGTACCAGGCGGCCGACGGCAGCCGGCAGCAGCCGGTCATGATCCACTGCGCCAAGTTCGGCTCGATCGAGCGCTTCGTCGGCGTGCTCACCGAGCACTACGCGGGCGCGTTCCCGGCCTGGCTGGCCCCGGTGCAGGTGGTCGGCATCCCGATCCGCGAGGACCACACCGAGCACCTGCGGGAGTTCGTGGCCGCGCTGCGCGACAAGGGCGTCCGCGCCCAGGTGGACACCGGCGACGACCGGATGCAGAAGAAGATCCGCACCGCCCAGCAGCAGAAGATCCCGTTCATGGTGATCGCCGGCGACGACGACGTGGCCGCCGGCACCGTCTCGTTCCGCTACCGGGACGGCTCGCAGCGCAACGGGGTGCCGATCGCCGAGGCGGTGGCCCACGTGCTGGACGTGGTCGGCTCCCGTACCAACGTCGGCCCCTCCGCCCAGGAGTGACCCGCAGCCCCCGCCGCGCCCGGCGCGGCGGGGGCCCGGTCGGCCGGCGCGATCAGATCCCGCAGGTCGGGGCGGACCAGGACCGGCTGGGCGTGTTGCCCACGTGGGTGTGGTCGTTGTGCCCCGGGTAGCCGGGGCCGAGGATGTTGCTGAAGCCGTGGTAGCGGGCCTGCTGGGCGAGCCGGCACAGCGAGTGCGACCCGACCAGGTCGACGCCGTCGCCGTAGAGGTGCCGGCTGTTGGCGGCGCCGCCGACCGCGTTGTTGCACGCGTAGCTGCGGAAGCCGCTGCTGATCTGGATCAACTGGTCGCCCATGGCGTGCCGCATGGCCTGGAGTTTCCACATCGACACCCGGGCGTTGAACCGCGCGGTGCTGGCCGACACCGCGCCGCCGGACCAGTCGCTGTTGCACCTGTTCCACTCGGCGTAGGTGAAGTTGACCGGGGTGCAGTCGTCGTCCTGGAGCGCGTAGATCTTGTTGAAGGTCTGCGTTCCGGCGACGCCGTCGGCGCCCAGCCCGTACGCCTGCTGGAAGCGGATGACCGCGGACCGGGTCGCGGCGCCGAAGACCCCGTCGAGGCCGAGCACCGCGCCGTAGCCGGGGTAGCCGGAGACGCGGATCTGGAGCTGCCGGACGTCCTCGCCGGACATCCCCTGGGACAGGGTGCGGCCCCAGGTGTAGCAGCCGTCGGCGTGGGCCGCGCCGGCGGTGAGGGTGACGCCGACCAGGGTGGTGGCGGCGGTCAGTGCGAGCGCGGCGAGGATCCTGCCGAGCCGTCGGATCACGAGGGCCTCCATCGGTATGGACGTAAATCGATGAACGGAAGTTTCATCCGTGGAAGTCGATTCGTCAACAATTTCCGGCCCCGGTTCCCGGCGGCGGGCCTCGCCGCCCGTCCGGCCGGTCCGTAGGATCGGCGTGTGACAGGGGCGGAACGGCACACGGACAGCGGCATGGCCGACGGCCTGGAGCGGCTCTGGACGCCGCACCGGATGACCTACATCTCGGGCGAGGACCGCCCGAAGGACGGCCACGCGAGCGGCTGCCCGTTCTGCCTGGCCCCGGGCCTGCCCGCGGCGGAGAGCCTGGTCGTCGCGCGCGGCGCGCACGTCTTCGTCGTGCTCAACCTCTACCCGTACAACCCGGGCCACCTCCTGGTCTGCCCCTACCGGCACGTCGCCGACTACACCGACCTCGACGGGCCGGAGACCGCCGAACTGGCGTCGTTCACCCAGACCGCGATGCGGGTGATCCGCAAGGTCAGCAACGCCCACGGGTTCAACCTCGGGATGAACCAGGGCGGCGTGGCCGGCGCCGGCATCGCCGCGCACCTGCACCAGCACGTCGTGCCCCGCTGGGGCGGGGACGCCAACTTCATGCCGGTGATCGGTCGCACCAAGGTGCTGCCGCAACTGCTCGGCGACACCCGGGAGCTGCTCGCCCGCGCCTGGCCCGCCTGACCCGCCGGCCCGCCACCGGCCACCCGGCGCCGCGGGGCCGCCGGAGGTGGCACGATGCGTCGATGGCAGTCACCACGCGGACGTTGGGCCGCAGCGGCATCGAGGTCAGCGCCCTCGGCATGGGGTGCTGGGCGATCGGCGGCCCGTGGTCCGAGGGCAGCCGGCCGCTGGGCTGGGGCGCCGTCGACGACGAGGAGTCCGTACGGGCCGTCCGGCGCGCGCTCGACCTCGGCGTCACCCTCTTCGACACCGCCGACACGTACGGGGCGGGGCACTCCGAACGGATCCTGGGCCGGGCGCTCGCCGGCCGGCGGGACGAGGCGGTCGTCGCCACCAAGTGGGGCTACACCTTCGACGAGGCGACCCGGCAGGCCACCGGTGCGGACGCCTCCCCGGACTACCTGCGGCGGGCGGTGCGGGGCTCGCTGCGCCGGCTGGGCACCGACCGTATCGACCTCTACCAGCTCCACCTGGCCGACCTGCCGGTGCCCCGGGCCGAGGCGCTGATCGGCACGCTGGAGGAACTGGTCGCCGAAGGCCTGGTCCGGGCGTACGGCTGGAGCACCGACCGCCCCGACCGGGCCGCCGCGTTCGGCCACGCCGCGCCGCACGGCACCGCCGTGCAGCACGCCCTGTCGGTGCTCCGGGACGCCCCCGAGATGCTCGCCGTCTGCGACAAGTACGACCTGGCCGGCGTCGTCCGGGGGCCGCTCGGGATGGGCCTGCTCACCGGCAAGTACACGGCCGGCTCGACGCTGCCCCGCGACGACCTGCGCGGCGTCGCGCCCGGCTGGCTGGAGTGGTTCCGCGGCGGGCGGCCGGCCCCCGAGTGGCTGCGCCGGGTGGCGGCCGTGCGCGCGGCGCTGACGGCCGACGGGCGCACCCTGGCCCAGGGCGCGTTGGGCTGGATCTGGACGCGCAGCGGCCGCACCGTCCCGATCCCCGGCTGCCGGACCGTCGCCCAGGTCGAGGAGAACGCCGCCGCCCTGCGCCGGGGCCCGCTGCCGCCGGACCAGTTCGCCGAGGTGGAGCGCCAGCTCGCCGCCGTCCGCGCGGCGGCCCTGCGGTCGGCCGACCGCCCCTACTGGCCCAGCCCCACCCACCCCGCCGTCCAGCCGTGACTCCGCCGCCCGCCGGCCCCCGCGGGCGGGCGGCGTGGTCACCTCGCCGACGCGAGCGGGCGGGGTGAGTGGCGCGGCGTCAGGAGCGGGCGGCGTGGCGCGGTGTCAGGAGCGGGCGGCGTGCTCCTTGCGGACCTGGTCGGCCAGGTGGGCCGGCATCGGGTCGTAGCGGACGAAGTGGCGGCGGAACGTGCCGGTGCCCGACGTCATCGAGCGCAGCTCGACCGCGTAGCGGAGCAGCTCCGTGGCGGGCACCTCGGCGCGGACCAGGGTGCGCCCCTCGGAGCCGGCGTCCGGCTCGGTGCCGAGCACCCGGCCGCGCCGCCCGGACAGGTCGCCCATCACCGCGCCGACGGACGAGTCGGGCACCCGGATCGCCACCTCGTCGACCGGCTCCAGCAGCGCCGGCTGGCCCTTCTCGGCGGCGTCGCGCAGGGCGAGGGCGCCGGCGGTCTGGAAGGCCGCGTCGGAGGAGTCGACGCTGTGCGCCTTGCCGTCGACGAGCGTCACCCGCAGGTCCACCACCGGGTGGCCGGCGACCAGGCCCCGCTCCATCTGGGCGCGGACGCCCTTCTCGACGGAGGGGATGTAGTTGTGCGGCACGGCGCCGCCGACCACCCGGTCGACGAACTCGAAGCCGGTGCCGCGCGGCAGCGGCTCGACCTCGATGTCGCAGACGGCGTACTGGCCGTGGCCGCCGGACTGCTTGACGTGCCGGCCGTGGCCCCGGGCCGGGGCGGTCAGCGTCTCGCGCAGCGCGACCCGGACCGGCTCGGTGTCCAGCTCCACGCCGCCCGCGCGCAGCCGTTCCAGCACCACGTCGGCGTGCGCCTCGCCCATGCACCAGAGCACCAGCTGGTGGGTCTCCGGGTTGCGCTCCAGCCGCATCGTCGGGTCGCCGGCGACGAGGCGGGCCAGGTTGCGGGCGAGGGCGTCCTCGTCGGCGCGGCTGCGCGCCACGACGGCGACCGGCAGCAGCGGCTCCGGCATCTCCCAGGGGGCGATCAGCAGCGGGTCGTCCCTGGTGGAGACGGTGTCGCCGGTCTCCGCGCTGCCCGACTTGGTGATCGCGCAGATGTCGCCGGCCACGCAGGCGCCCACCTCGCGCAGGCTCGCGCCCAGCGGCGTGTAGATGTGGCCGACCCGCTCGTCGGCGTCGTGGTCGGGGTGGCCCCGCTCGGCCATCCCGTGCCCGGAGACGTGCACGGTCTGCTCCGGGCGCAGGGTGCCGGAGAAGACCCGGACCAGGGAGACCCGGCCGACGTGCCGGTCGACGGTGGTCTTGACCACCTCGGCGACCAGCGGGCCGTCCGGGTCGCAGGTCAGCGGCGGGCGGGGGGAGCCGTCCACCCCGGTGACCGCCGGCAGCTCGTGCTCCAGCGGCGAGGGGAAGCCGGCGGTCAGCACCTCCAGCAGGGCGTCCAGCCCGACGCCGGTCTCGGCGCAGACCGGCACCACCGGATAGAAGTGGCCGCGGGCGACCGCCTTCTCCAGGTCGTCGACGAGGACGTCGGTGCCGATCTCCTCGCCCTCGAGGTAGCGGTCCATCAGGGTCTCGTCCTCGCTCTCGGCGATGATCCCCTCGATCAGCTCGTTGCGGGACTCGACGATGGCGGGCAGGTGCTCCGGGTCCGGCTCGCGCACGTCGGCGGGCAGACCGGCGGTGTAGTCGAAGACCCGGCGGGTGATCAGGCCGAGCAGGCCGACCGTGGAGACCCCGTCGTCGCCGAGCATCGGCAGGTAGAGCGGGAGCACGTTGTCGCCGAAGACCCGCTGGCAGAGCGCCACCGCCTCGTCGAAGTCGGCGCGCGGGTGGTCCAGCCGGGAGACGGCGACGGCCCGGGGCATGTCGACCGCCGCGCACTCCTCCCAGAGGGCGGCGGTGGCGGCGTCCATCCCGTCGACGGCGGAGACCACGAACAGCGCCGCGTCGGCGGCCCGCAGCCCCGCCCGCAGCTCACCCACGAAGTCGGCGTAGCCGGGGGTGTCGAGCAGGTTGACCTTGATCCCGTCGTGCAGCAGCGGCGCGCAGGCCAGGCTCACCGAGCGCTGCTGGCGTACGGCCGCCGGGTCGTGGTCGCAGACGGTGGTGCCGTCGGCGACGGCGCCGGCCCGGCCGATCGTGCCGGTCGCCGCGAGCAGCGCCTCGACCAGCGTCGTCTTGCCCGCTCCGGAGTGCCCGACGAGCACCACGTTGCGGATCCTGCCGGGCTCGTTCACCACCGGCGCGCCGCCGGCGGCGCCCTTCTCCTGACTTTTCTGCGCCATGGGGCGCACCTCCCTCAGCCGTGGTGGGTGGCGACCGCCGCGCGCGACGGGGAAGCGGCCCGAGCGGGTTCCGCGGCGATATCCTCCGGTGCTTCGCTGGGTTGCGGGTAATCAACGGGCGGACGGGTGAGCTGGCTCACCTTCCCCGCTCGATCACACACCCGTTCCGGGGCCGGCACAAGACTCCGCCGCGCGCGCGTCGCCTGACCGGCCGTACCACCGGCGACCGGGCGACGGTTATCGTGGGACCGCCATGGCGAAGATCTTCCAAGTGACGGCCCGCGCGGGGATGACCCGCGTCGTCGAGCCCGTCGCACGCGGCCTGCTCCGAGCGGGCGTAACCCCCAACGCGGTCACCGTGGCGGGCACCCTCGGGGTGCTCGTCGGTGCGCTCGGCTTCGGTGCCCGCGGTCATCTGGTCGCCGGGGCCCTCATCGTGACCGTGTTCGCGCTCACCGACCTGCTCGACGGGACGATGGCCCGGATGAGCGGCGGCTCGACCCGGTTCGGCGCGTTCCTCGACTCGAGCATGGACCGGATCGCCGACAGCGCGGTCTTCGGCGCCGTCGCCTACTGGCTCGCCACCGAGCACGACTACTCGGGCGTCGCCGCCGCGCTGCTCTGCCTGGCCGCCGGCGGCCTGGTCTCCTACGTCAAGGCCCGCGCCGAAGGGCTCGGCATGACGTGCAACGTGGGCATCGCCGAGCGCACCGAGCGGCTGCTCATCGTCGGCGTCGGCGGGCTGCTCACCGGCATGGGCGTCGGGCCCGCGCTGGAGATCGCGCTCTGGCTGCTCGCCGCGGTCTCGATCTTCACCGTCGGGCAGCGGATGGCCCACGTCTACCGGCAGGCCCAGGCGACGACACCGGGCGGGCAGGGGTGAGCGCGGGCAGCGCCGGCCGGCCGCGGCGGCAGGGCCGGCGCCGGTGAACCTCACCGAGCTCGGCTACGTCGCCGGGTGGCGCGTGATCCGCGCGCTGCCCCGGCCCGTCGCGGCCGCGGCGTTCCGGGCGGGCGCCGACCGCGCCCACCGTCGCGGCGGCGGGGGTACGGCCCGGCTGCGCGCGAACCTGCGCCGGGTGGTCGGCCCCGAGCTGCCCGAGGCCGAGCTCGACCAGCTGGTCCGTCGCGGGCTGCGCTCGTACGCCCGGTACTGGCTGGAGGCGTTCCGACTGCCGTCGCTCAGCCGGGCGGAGATCCTGGCCGGCTTCCGGCTCGACGGCGAGGAGCTGCTCGCCGCCGACGTGGCCGCCGGCCGGGGCGCCGTGGTGGCGCTGCCGCACGCGGGCAACTGGGACGCCGCCGGCGCCTGGGTCGCGGCGACCGGCTGGCCGATCACCACCGTCGCCGAGCGGCTCAAGCCCGAGGGCGTCTACCAGCGGTTCCTCGCCTTCCGGCGGAGCCTGGGCATGGAGATCCTGCCCACCCACGGCGGCGACCGGCCCGCGTTCGACGTGCTGGTCGACCGGGTCCGGGCCGGCACGGTGGTGCCGCTGCTGGCCGACCGGGACCTCTCCGCCCGAGGGGTGGAGGTCGACTTCTTCGGCGGCCGGACGCGGATGCCGGCGGGCCCGGCCCTGCTCGCGCTGCGCACCGGCGCGCCCCTCTACGTCGCCTCGATGTGGTACGAGGACGACGCGGCGTGCGCGTCGATCGAGGGCCCGCTGCCGCTGCCCGGCCCCGAGGAGGGCCCGCTCGACGCGCGGGTCCGGTCGCTGACCCAGCGGGTCGCCGACGGTCTGGCGGCGGGCATCGCCCGGCATCCGGAAGACTGGCACATGTTGCAGCGGATGTGGCTGGACCAGCGCGGCACGGGCGACGGCGCCACCCAGCCCTCCCCGACCGCCGGACAGGCGTGAGGGAGGCGTTTACACGTGCGCATCGGCATCGTGTGCCCGTACTCCTTCGACGTGCCCGGCGGGGTGCAGAACCACGTCATGGACCTCGCCGAGGCGCTCATCGGCCTCGGGCACGAGGTGAGCGTGCTCGCCCCGGCCGACGAGGACTCCCCGCTGCCGCCGTACGTGGTGCCGGCGGGGCGGGCGGTGCCGCTGCCGTACAACGGCTCGGTCGCCCGGATCGCGTTCGGCCCGGTCTCCACGGCCCGGGTGCGGCGGTGGATCATCCGGGGTGAGTTCGACGTGCTGCACGTCCACGAGCCGCTGACGCTGAGCCTGTCGCTGCTGGCCGTGCTCTCCGCGCGCGGGCCGGTGGTGGCCACCTTCCACACGGCGATGACTCGGTCGCGGGCGCTCGCCGCCGCGCAGGGCGTGCTCCAGATCGTGCTGGAGCGGATCACCGCCCGCATCGCGGTCAGCGCGCTGGCGCGCAAGGTGCAGGTCGAGCACATGGACGGCGGCGCGGTGGAGATCCCCAACGGGGTGGCCGTCGCGAAGTTCAGCCACGCGGAGCCGCTGCCCGACTGGCCGGGGGAGTGCCCGCCCGGGCGGGGCGGCGCGATCGGCTTCCTCGGCCGCTTCACCGAGGCCCGCAAGGGCTTCCCCATCCTGCGGGACGCCTTCGTCGAGCTGGCCCGGCAGCGCCCCGGCCTGCGGCTGCTGGTGGCCGGGCCCGGCGACCCGGACGACCTGTTCGGGCGCTTCCCGGCGGAGCTGCGCGACCAGGTGACCTTCCTCGGGCTGGTCAGCGAGGAGGACAAGGCGCGGATGCTGCGCAGCGTGCACCTGTACGTGGCGCCGAACACCGGCGGGGAGTCCTTCGGCATGATCCTCACCGAGGCGCTGGCGGCGGGCACCACCGTGGTCGCCAGCGACCTCGACGCGTTCCGCCGGGTGCTCGACGGCGGCCGGGCCGGCCGGCTCTTCCCGACCGGGGACGCGGCCGGGCTGCGTACCGCCCTGGCCGAGTTGCTCGACGACCCCGACGGCCGGGCCGCGCTGACCGCCTGCGGCGACCAGGTGGTGGCCACCTTCGACTGGCCGGTGGTCGCCCGCCGGGTCCTGGAGGTCTACGCGGCGGCGATCGAGGCCACCGACGGGCGGGTCATGGACACCGAATGGGTGGGGCTGGACTGACGATGTCGGGCATGTGGTGGGTCGTGGTCGGGGCGCTGGCCGTCGGGCTGGTGGTGGCGTACCTGGTCTGGACCGCCGGCCGCGTCGACCGGCTGCACGACCGGGCGGAGGCGGCGGCCCGCGCCCTGGACGCCCACCTGCTGCGCCGCGCGGCGGCCGCGGCGGTCCTGGCCGAGCGGCGCTACGGCGTCGAGCTGTACGCGGCGGCGCGGATCGCGCTGGACGCCCGGCCGGAGGAGCGGGAGGCCGCCGAGAACGACCTCACCCGCCAGCTGCGCGCCGTGGAGCTGGACCCGGCCGACCCGGACTGCGAGGCGGTGATCGCCGCCAGCCGGCGGCTCGCCCTGGCCCGGCAGGTGCACACCGATTTGGTCCGGGACGCCCGCGCGGCGCGCAAGCGCCCGCTGGTGCGGCTGCTGCGGATGGGCGCCCGCCGGCCCTGGCCGCGGTACTTCGACGTCGACGACCCCACCCTCGCCGTCCCGGCCGACGTCGCCGCCGGCTGACGCCGGGAACCGCGCCGCCCGAGGCCGGAACCGCGCCGGCCGAGGTCGGAAGCCGCGCCGCCCGACGCCGGAAACCTCGCCGGCCGGCGGCGGTCTTCACCGGTCGGCGGCGGGCCGGTGACGGCTGCCACAGGGCAGTCCACCGGGGGTCCGATTGGCTGTCGGCCGGGCGCCGGGGCGGTCGTAGCATCGTCCGCAGCCACCCCCCCCAGCACGTTCGAGGAGCGATCACCCGTGCCCGAAACCACCGCTCAGAACGCCAGCGCCAGCCCCGTCACCGGCACCGCCCGCGTCAAGCGCGGCATGGCCGAGATGCTCAAGGGCGGCGTGATCATGGACGTGGTCAACGCCGAGCAGGCCAAGATCGCCGAGGACGCCGGCGCCGTCGCGGTGATGGCGCTGGAGCGGGTGCCCGCCGACATCCGCGCCCAGGGCGGCGTGTCCCGGATGAGCGACCCCGACATGATCGACGGCATCATCGCCGCGGTCTCCATCCCGGTGATGGCCAAGGCCCGCATCGGTCACTTCGTGGAGGCCCGGATCCTCCAGTCGCTCGGCGTCGACTACATCGACGAGTCCGAGGTGCTGACCCCGGCCGACTACGCCAACCACATCGACAAGTGGGCCTTCACCGTCCCCTTCGTCTGCGGGGCGACCAACCTCGGCGAGGCCCTGCGCCGGATCACCGAGGGCGCGGCCATGATCCGCTCCAAGGGCGAGGCCGGCACCGGCGACGTCTCCAACGCCACCACCCACATGCGCAGGATCCGCCAGGAGATCCGCCGGCTGGGCTCCCTGCCCGCCGACGAGCTCTACGTGGCCGCCAAGGAGCTGCAGGCGCCGTACGAGCTGGTCAAGGAGGTCGCCGAGAGCGGGAAGCTGCCGGTGGTGCTGTTCACCGCCGGCGGGATCGCCACCCCGGCCGACGCCGCGATGATGATGCAGCTCGGCGCCGAGGGCGTCTTCGTCGGCTCCGGCATCTTCAAGTCCGGCAACCCCGCGCAGCGGGCCGCCGCGATCGTCAAGGCCACCACCTTCCACGACGACCCGGACGTGCTGGCCAAGGTCTCCCGGGGTCTGGGCGAGGCGATGGTCGGCATCAACGTCGACGACATCCCGCAGCCGCACCGCCTGGCCGAGCGCGGCTGGTGACGGGCCGGGATAGGGCACCTTCCCGGCGTCCCGGGCGACGGCCCTTCCCCACCCGCCAGGAGAGGAACGGTGACATGAGCGACGCACCCGTCATCGGCGTGCTCGCCCTCCAGGGCGACGTGCGCGAGCACGTCGACGCCCTCGTCGCGGCGGGCGCGGACGCCCGCCCGGTGCGCCGGCCGGGCGAGTTGGACGAGGTCGACGGGCTGGTCGTGCCCGGCGGGGAGTCCACCACGATCAGCAAGCTCGCCGACATCTTCGAGCTGCGCGAGCCGATCGACAAGCGCATCGCCGGCGGCATGCCCGTCTACGGCTCGTGCGCCGGCATGATCATGCTGGCCCGGGAGGTGCTGGACGGCCGTCCCGACCAGCGCGGCTTCGCCGGCATCGAGATGACCGTGCGGCGCAACGCGTTCGGCCGGCAGGTCGACTCGTTCGAGGCCCCGGTCGAGATCGACGGCGTCGCGGGGGAGCCGTTCCACGCGGTGTTCATCCGGGCGCCGTGGGTGGAGCGGGTCGGTGCCGGCGTCGAGGTGCTCGGCACGGTCACCGAGGGCCCGGCCGCCGGGCGGATCGTCGCGGTCCGGCAGGGCAACCTGCTGGCCACCTCGTTCCACCCCGAGCTGACGGGCGACGCGCGGGTGCACGCGTACTTCGTGGAGCTGGTGCGGGCGGCCCGCTGAGGCGGGCGGACCGGCAGCTCAGCCGGCCACCGACCGCAGGTGCCCGGGCTGGCGGCCCTGCAACCGGTCCAGCCCGGCCGCCGTCGCCGCGTCGGCGGGCACGTGGACGACGAGGCGCTGGTGGTCGCTGTCGGCGAACTCCAGCGTCTCGTAGGTCAGCCGCAGCAGCCCCACCTCCGGGTGCCGCAACCCCCGCACACCGGTCGCCGGGGCCGCCACCGGCCGCCGCTGCCACCGCTGCGTGAAGGGCGCGCCGACCGTGCGGGCGAGCCGCTCGGCGAAGTCGTCGGTGGCCCGGTCGCCCCGGCGCAGCCGGTGCAGCTCGGCGACCTGCTGGTCGGCCAGCCGCGCCCAGTCGGGGAAGTGGTCGCGGGCGCGCTCGTCGGCGAGCACGAACCACACCAGGTTGGGGCGGTGGCCGTCGAGCAGACCCAGGGGGCGGGCCAGCCGGTCGAAGGAATCGTTCCAGGCCAGCACGTCGCCGAGCCGGTTGAGCACGTACGCGGGGGAGTCCCGCAGCGCGTCGAGCACCGCGCGGACGGTCGGGCGGACGGTGCGGGACACCGCCGGCCGCTCCCCGGGGCACAGGACGCGGCTGTGGTTGGCCGCCGCGAGCTGCCGCAGGTGGTCGCGGTCGGCGTCGTCGAGCAGCAGGGCGTCGGCCAGCGCGGCGAGGATCTCGGGCGACGGGCGGGTGTCGCGGCCCTGTTCCAGGCGGGTCAGGTACTCGACGCTGACCTGCGCGATCGTCGCCAGTTCGGCCCGGCGCAGCCCGGGCGTGCGCCGCCGGGCGCCCGTGGCGAGGCCCACCTGCGCCGGCTGCACGGCCTCCCGGCGGCTGCGCAGGAACGCGCCCAGCTCTCCGTCCATCACCGGTCCAGTCTGGCAGCCGTCCGGCGGCGCAGCGTGGCCCTGCCGGGGCCACCCTCGCGGCGGCCTCCCCACGCCGGCGTACCGGCCGCAGGCTCGTCGGCATGGAGAACGCACAGACAGCAGGGCCGGTCCGGATCGGCCTGATCGTGGGAAGCACCCGTCCCGGCCGGCGCGGCGCGGCGGTCGCCGGATGGGCCGGGAAGGTGGCGGCGGAGCACGAGGCGGTGCGCGCGGGCGCCGCCGTCGTCGAGGTGCTGGACCTGGCGGAGCAGGCCCTGCCGCTGCTCGACGAGCCGGTGCCGGCGATGTTCGGCGACTACCGCAACCCGCACACCCGTCGCTGGTCCGCCGCCGTCGCGGCCTGCGACGCGTTCGTGTTCGTGACGCCGGAGTACAACCACTCCGTCCCGGCCGCGCTGAAGAACGCCGTCGACTACCTCTACGCCGAGTGGAACGGCAAGCCGGCCGGGGTGCTCAGCTACGGCGTGCAGGGCGGCACGCGGGCCGCCGAGCACCTGCGGCAGATCCTGGCCGAGGTGCGGGCGGTGGTCGTGCCCACGGCGGCCGCCCTGACCGTCTTCACCGACTTCGACTTCTCCGGGTCGGATCCGGGCGATCCGACGGCACCGGGCCGGATCGCGCCGGCCGCCGAGCGGGCGGCGGCGCTGTCGGCGATGCTGACGGAGATCGTCGCCGGGGCGCGCTCCGCCGCCGACCTGGTCACGGCGGACGGCAGCCCGGAGCGGACGGCATGAGCATGGAGACGATCCTGATCAGGCTGCCCGGGCTCGAGTCGTTCCGGCGCTACCGGCCCGGCCTTCAGGGCCGGTGCGAGCAGCGGTCCACGGCCGGGTTCTCGGTGCTGGGGTCGTACGGCTTCGGGGCCGCGCCCGGGGAGTCGTCGGGGGCCTGACCCGCACCGCCGTCTCCGTTCCCGTCCGCCCCGGTCCGGGCGGGCGGGGCGGGTCGGTGACGCGCCGTGCGTGACAGTGGCCGGCCGGACGCCGGTAGGATTGCCGAGATTCGGCAGGGCCATCTGCCCGTCACGGCTTCCACCAGGGCTGACCGGCACCACCGCGTGCGCCGGCGGGAGCGGGGCGTGTGCGGTGCGGTCGATGCGGACGGCGGGTAGCAACGGAGGTAGCAGATGTCCGGCCACTCAAAGTGGGCGACGACCAAGCACAAGAAGGCGGTCATCGACGCCAAGCGCGGCAAGATGTTCGCCAAGCTGATCAAGAACGTCGAGGTGGCGGCCCGGACGGGCGGGGGCGACCCGGCCGGAAACCCGACGCTCTACGACGCCATCCAGAAGGCCAAGAAGAACTCGGTTCCCAACGACAACATCGACCGCGCCGTCAAGCGCGGGTCGGGCCTGGAGGCCGGCGGCGCCGACTACCAGACGATCATGTATGAGGGGTACGGCCCGAACGGCGTCGCGCTGCTCATCGAGTGCCTGACCGACAACCGCAACCGCGCGGCGACCGAGGTGCGCACCGCGCTGACCCGCAACGGCGGTTCGTTCGCCGACGCCGGCTCGGTGTCGTACATGTTCTCCCGCAAGGGCGTCGTGATCGTCCCCAAGGCCGGCACGACCGAGGACGACGTGATGATGGCGGTGCTCGACGCCGGCGCCGAGGAGGTCAACGACCTGGACGAGGCGTTCGAGGTGGTCTCCGAGCCGGGCGACCTGATCGCGGTGCGCACCGCGCTGCAGGACGCCGGCATCGAGTACGAGTCGGCCGAGTCCTCGCTGATCCCGAGCGTCAACGTCCCCCTCGACGAGGACGGCGCGCGCAAGATCTTCAAGCTCATCGACGTCCTGGAGGACTGCGACGACGTGCAGAACGTCTACGCGAACTTCGACGTCTCGGACGAGATCATGGCGGCCGTCGGCTGACGTCCACCGCCCGTCGGGCTCCGCCGGACAGCGACCTGGCGCGGTCCGGCGGGCGCACGGCCGGGCCCGCCGCCGGTCCCGCCGCCCCGAACGGGGCCCGTGCCCGCCGCCCCGAACGGGGCCCGTGCCCGCCGCCCCGGGAAGGGGCACCCGCAGGGCGGCAACCGCGATGACCTCGGGCTGTTCATCCGTTCGGTCCCAAGTATCGTACGTTCGTTGGCTTCTGCGTAGTTTACGGTTGTTCGGCCGGGCTCCCGCCGTTCGTGAGGTTCACATAGGATCCTCCGCTGTTTGATCTTCTTGAGCAACGGAGAGACATGCGCAGGACCCTCACCGCCGCGGCTGTCGCCCTGACGATTCCCGTCCTGGCCGGCGCGGTCGTCCCGCCCGCCGCGACAGCGGGCCCGATGGTGATCCCGGACCGGGGCCCGGCCTTCGGGACGTCGCGTCCGGCGGTGGCGCCGGTGGACATGCCGGCGACGGTGTACGGCGGCGCGTGGCGCTCGGGCCACGTGCAGGGGGTGGCGGTCGACTGGAGCCGTGGCCACGCCTACTGGTCCTTCACCAACCTCCTGGTCAAGACGGACCTCGACGGCAGGGTCGTCGGCACCGTGACCGGCCTGACCGGCCACCTCGGCGACCTGGACGTCAACCCGGAGGACGGCCGCGTCTACGGCTCGCTGGAGTACAAGGCGGAGCGGGCCTTCTACATCGCCATCTTCGACGTCACCCGGATCACCCGGGTCGGGATGGACGCCGAGACGGACGGGGTGATGACCACCGTCCACCTCCAGGAGGTCGTCGACGACTTCACGGCGGACCTGGACGGCGACGGCGTCTTCGACGGCGACACCGCGCAGACCGCCGACCACCGGTACGGCGCCAGCGGCATCGACGGTGTCTCGTTCGGGCCGGCGCTGGGCACCTCCGGCGGGCGCAACGTGCTGATGGTCGCCTACGGCATCTATCCCGACAGCACGCGTACGGACAACGACCACCAGGTGCTGCTCGCCTACGACGTGCGGCGGTGGAGCCTCCTCGCCCGCCCGCTCAGCCAGGCCGCACGGCACCGCAGCGGCCCCGCGAAGCCGTACGCCAAGGTCTTCGTCCGGACCGGGAACACCACCTACGGGGTGCAGAACCTGGAGTACGACCGGCACACCCGCCGCTGGCTGATGGCGGTCTACCGGGGCAGCAAGGCGGAGTTTCCGAACTGGACGCTCTACGCGATCGACGGCGCCGTCGCCCCGCAGACCGGGGCGATCACGGGCCAGCCGGACGGCGCGACCGGGTGGACCGTGCCCCTGGCCGCCGCCGGGCTGACCGACCCGGGCACCGGCATCCGCGGCTGGGAGGGGCCGGGCAGCTTCGGCCTGGAGGCGCTCGGCGACGGGCGGTTCTACGTGGTCACCAGCGGGACGACCACCGTGGACGGCGAGCGGCGGCAGACCGGCACCGCCCTCCTGCGGCGCTGGACGGGAGCGACGCCGGACCCCTTCGCCGCGCCGGTGCCGGCCCTCGCCGCCCGCCGCGGCCCCGCGCGTCCCGGGCCCGCCAGGTGACGCCCGCCGCGCCGGGGCGGCCGGAACGCGGGCGGGCGATCCGCCACGCCGGCCACCCGGGCCCGGCGTTACCGGGCGGCGGCGCCGGCAGCCGTTAGGTTGGCCGGGTGGGTCGGGTGGAGCGGGACGCTGCCGGGGCGCCGCGCCGCTTCGGCCCGGGCGACGTGGTCGTGCGGCGGGAGGTCCTGCACGGCGAGGTGTGGTTCGGCTGCCCGACCGTCTGCGTCGAGGATTCGCCCGACCTGCTCGTGCTCTACCTGCCCCCGGGCGCGGAGTTCGGCTTCCCCGAGACCGGGCGCTTTCCGTGCGGGCGGCACCCGTGGCAGGTCGCCGGGCACCGGGCGTGGACCGGGCACGGCAAGCTGATGCTGCACCGGCCGGGCGAGGCGCACTCCGTCGACGTCTTCTGGGCCGGCCCGGAGCGCGCCTTCGCCGGGTGGTACTTCAACCTCCAGGACCCGGTGCGGCGTACCCCGATCGGGGTGGACACCCTCGACCACGAGCTGGACATCTGGTGGCCGGCCGACGCCGACCGCTACGTCTGGAAGGACGTGGAGATGTTCGCCCAGCGCCTGGCGGAGGGGCGCTACCCGGGGATGGCCGACGCGATCCGGGCCGAGGGCGACCGGATCGCCGCCCTGCTCGACGCGGGCGAGCGCTGGTGGGACGAGGCGTGGGCGTCGTGGCGGCCGGACCCGGCCTGGCCCGTGCCGGCCCTGCCCGCCGGCTGGGCCGCCGTCCCGCCGGCCCGCTGACCGGGCCCGTGCCGCCGGCCGGTCGGCGGCGCCGCCCCCGTCACGCCCCGCCCATTCGGGGCTGCACCGGCCGGACCGCCACCGGGCTGCCCGGCCCGCCGCCCGCGCGGGACGCGTACTCGGGGACGCCCACGCAGGTGAACAGCAGGGCCGCGAGGTCGTCGGGCTCGCCGAGCAGGCCCGGGACCTCCGAGTCGAGGAAGGTCATCCCGGAGGCGCCGGCGCCGAGGGCGTACGCCGCCAGGTGCAGCCGGCCCTCGACGAGCCCGGCGGCGAGCTGGGCGTCGCGGTAGCCGCGGTCCTCGAGCGTCGACAGCGGCGTGGCCGCGACGACGACGTACGCCGCGTCGCCGGCGAGCGCCTGGTCGAGGCAGACGCGCACCAGCTCGCCGCGCAGCGGCGCCGCCCGCAGCGGCGTCGACAGGTCGGGCCACCGGTAGAGGCCGGGCGTGGTGTCGTCGACGCCGTGCACGGCCACCCAGTGCGGCACCCGTACGCCGCGCAGGGCGGCGGCCAGCGGCCACTCCAGCAGGGCGCGGGGCAGCGTGCGGGACCGGTCCATCCGGCGCTGCGAACCACGCCGGCGCACCACCTCGTCGAGCGTGGCGGAGGGCGGGTGGTCGGCCAGGGCCGGCGCCTCGGGCCAGGGTTCGCCGAGCGCGTCCCGGTCGCCCGCGCGCTGCGCCGCGGTGCACAGCGGCAACTCGACCGGCGGCAGCTCACCCGGGACCGCCGGCCCGGTGGGGCCGATCGCCGGCGCGCTGTCGCCGAGGGTCAGCAGGGCCAGCGGGTACTCGTGCACCCCGTCCGCGCCGACGAGGTCGCGGACGGTGGCGTCGGGGAACAGCGTGCGCAGCCGCGGCGCGAGGCCGGCGCTCGCGGCTGCCGCCGACAGTTGGGACAGCAGCGTCCCGGCGTCCCAGTAGAGGTGCCGCCACCCGCGTTCGGCGTACCGCCACCCCGTCCGCCACGGCACGCCCGTGACCACGAGCGTCGTGGCCGTGCCGGTGGCCGCGGGGGCGATGCGGACGAGCGCGTGCCGCGCCGGGTCGTACCAGTGCACGCCGTCGGGGACGCCCGCGACGTCGCGGGTGCTCGCGTAGACCTCCAGCGGGAAGCGCGCCCCGGCCGAGCCGGCGGCCCGGTAGAGGAACGGCCGACCGTGGCGCTCGGCGGTGCGCATCACCAGATCAGGGTCGCCGCGTACCACCAGGCGCCCGCCGCGCCGGCGGTGAAGAGCCTCACGCTCTCCGTCAGCACCGACGG